>JALYSF010000022.1 GCA_030854905.1 bacterium | reverse complement strand
GATTCAGGGCGAGCGATATTTCCCGGGCCAGCGCATAAAAGTACTACTCAAAGATATTGAAAAGGGATTCCGAGGTCCACAGCCAATAGTTAGTAGAGGTTCCGGTGAGTTTATGAAGCAGTTATTCCAAGCTGAAGTACCTGAAATGGAAGGTGGAGCAGTAGAAATCAAAGGTATTAGCCGCGAGGCTGGTGTACGCTCCAAAATCGCTGTTCACTCTTTAGTTCAAGGAGTTGACCCTGTAGGTACGTTCGTCGGTGGGCATGGTACAAGAGTCAACGCAGTTATGAGCGAAGTTGGTGATCAAGAAAAAATTGATATTGTTGTTTGGAACGAAAATCCGGCTACTTACATTGAGAACGCTCTTAGTCCAACAAAAGTTAGCCGAGTAGTGTTAAATGAACAAGAGAATAAGGCTAGTGTATACGTTGCTGACGATCAGTTAAGTATTGCTATTGGCAAATCAGGACAGAACGTCCGTCTTGCCAGCAAACTGACAGGTTTTGATATAGATATCGAACCTGAAGCCGAAAAGAAAAAGCAAGTCGAAACTGTAGATAGCGCACCAAAATCACGACTAAAGAAAAAGTCTGATCTTGAAAACAGCCTGCTAGACGCAGTCGAACAACACGGAGAATAATCATCAAGGAGGGGCTCGCCGCATTCTGCGGCCCCGAAACTAAATCTTTCAAAACAAGTTTTGAAGAGTAGATTTCCCTGCAAACTGCCTCAGGCAGTTTTCGCCCTCCAGATTTGCCCGAATCAAGTTCGGCCTGCATCTTCCTCCCCCGCTTTTGAAGGATTGAACTGTGGCCAATCCTTAAAAACTGCCATACACGGCATGGCTTATAATTACCATCCGGTAAAAGTTGGCAAGAAATCAATGATTAGCACTCGGGCTTGACGAGTGCTAATTTACTAGTGTATTCTTGATTTATGCAACCAAATGACGATGATATTCAAGAATTCTTAAATCACCTGACAGACAATGCTTTAAATAGTTTAAAACATGCAGACGCTATAGCCAGAGCTGCCGGTAGTACTTATGTTGGCACAGAGCACATGCTGCTTGGGGTACTGGCTCAAGAAGGTTCTATCGGCGCACGCATATTAAAAAATAACGGCATTACATTAGACCGTGCCCGTTTAGCTATGAATATAAATCCTAAAGTCATGGTTATGAACATGGGCGCTAAAGGCCTTTCCGAGGCCGCCAAGTTAACACTCCGAATGAGCTGGGAGATAGCCCAGGAACATAGTCAAGAATTTTGCGGCACCGAGCACATTCTATACAGCATCCTTAACCAGAAGAACGCTAGCGCTACCGTACTTTTGCGCAACCTAAATGTTAATACTGATAATTTGATGCAAGAAATTGAGCAAATTCTTCATAAACAAAGCTTCGAATCAGCTGCTGGCTCAGTTGGAACCACCACTAGACCGCGTAAGACCAAGAAAACGGTACTGGAACAGTTCAGTCAGGATTTAACCGCACAGGCACGAGAAGGAAAATTAGACCCGGTTGTTGGCCGTGAACCGCAGATACGCAGGGTAGTTACTATTCTTAATCGCCGGACAAAGAACAATCCTGTATTAATCGGAGAGCCGGGCGTTGGTAAAACGGCCATAGTTGAAGGAATTGCTCAAAGAATAATTGCCGAGGACGTACCAGATAGCTTACTTGATAAGCAAGTTATTATGCTTGATCTGGCTGGAATGATTGCCGGAACAAAATATCGGGGCGAATTCGAAGACAGGCTTAAAAAAGTAATGGCCGAGTTAGAATCCGACAAGAAGAAGATAATTTTTATAGATGAACTTCACCTGATAGTAGGAGCTGGAGCAGCTGAAGGCGCGATGGATGCCGGTAATATTTTAAAACCAGCATTGGCCCGCGGCAAAATTCAAATGATTGGCGCGACAACAACCAATGAATACACGAAACACATTGAAAAGGATGCAGCACTTGAAAGGCGTTTCCAACCTATTATCGTACCTGAAACAAACGAGGCCGAGACACTTGCAATACTGCGCGGCTTAAAGCCTCATTATGAAGAATTCCACAATGTTGCTATTAGCGACGAGGTACTGCAGGATACGGTAAGATTAGCCGGCCGTTACATAAACGATAGGTTTATGCCTGATAAGGCGATAGATCTGCTAGATGAAACCTCCGCTCATATAAGAGTAGATAAAGGTAAGACTCCACCCGAATTACGTAACTTAGAAAAACAACTAAAAATCATCACTGTAAAGATAGAAGATGCAGTAGATGCAGAAGATTATGAAACAGCAGCTAAACAAAAACAAAAAGCTAGCCAAATAGAATCCAAAATTACAGAGTTAAAGGGTAGTAAGAAATCTGCTAAAAAAATAACCGTCACTAGCGATGACGTGGCCGAAGTTGTGTCGAGGATGACAGGCGTACCGGTTGCGAAAGTAGTAAAAGCCGAAGCCAAATACCTACTTACTCTAGAGTCAACGCTTAAAAAGTATGTAGTTGGTCAAGACGAAGCCGTGGAAGCAGTTTCTAGGGCGATAAGACGTAACAGAAGCGGCGTAGGAAGCGAAAAGCGACCGGTAGGCTCGTTTATCTTTCTAGGGCCAACAGGTGTCGGTAAGACTGAACTCGCCAGAGTTTTGGCGCGCGAATACTTTGGCAGTGAGAAAAACCTAATAAAGATCGACATGAGCGAGTTTTCGGAGCGCCATACTGCAGCTAGGCTTGTCGGAGCGCCAGCAGGTTACGTTGGCTATGATGACGGTGGGCAGCTAACAGATAAAGTAAGACGACAACCATATAGCTTAATATTATTCGACGAAATAGAAAAAGCTCATCCTGATATTTTCAACATGCTTCTTCAAATGCTTGAAGACGGTAATTTAACCGACGCTAAGGGCAGAAGAGTAGATTTTACCAATACCATAGTAATAATGACAAGTAACATTGGGGCAGATAAGTTGCAAAAAGAAGCTAGTTTTGGTTTCTCGGCCGTCAGCCGTGACGATTTGGCGGATTTGGATGAACTGCATAAAGCTAACCAGCAAAAAGTTAAAGATGAGCTTAAAAAGTTGATGCGTCCTGAACTTTTGAACCGTATTGATAAGATTTTGGTTTTCAGGGCGCTTACCAAATTTAATATTCTGTCTATAATTGATCTGCAAATCAAGGAATTGTCTAACAGATTAGTAAAGCATGGCATAGCCTTAAGCTTGGGTAAAACCTCCAAAGATTTTTTGCTTGAACATGGTTACGACAGCAAAAACGGCGTCCGACCTATGAGAAGACTTATTCAAGACGAAATAGAAGACCATCTCGCCATAAATCTTTTAGATGAGAAATATTTAAAAGGCACGCATATAAGAGTGACAGCCAAAGCTGGAAAGCTGAAATTTAAAATTATGACCGAGCAAGCCTCGGCCGAAGCTAAATAAGCTATAATATAGCGAATGAAATCCAAAAAAGCTTTTGGCCTCTTACTGGTATTAGTGTTATGGGGATGTCTGTTTTATGGATTTTCTAATCGACAACAGATTTCTGATTGGTGGCGCCTAAGATCATACTCTGCACCGAGTGAAATCGCTTTGCTGGGTAATAATATTTCGTTGAACGATTACGGTCGAAAACTCTTTTATGTTTATTACCCAACTCTTGAGAACAAAACAACGTTCAGAGAAAAATGCTCGGGCCATGAGCAGTCTATAGTTTTAGGGTGTTACGTAAGCCGTACAGGCTTGTATATTTTGGACGTTACCGACGAGCGAATAGCGGGTGTAGAAGAGGTCACTGCGGCCCATGAAATGCTCCATGTAGCCTATGAAAGACTAAACGGTGACTCAATGGACAGAATCGTTGAGCTATTAAAACAGCAGGAAAAAATGGTTACGGACGAGCGCGTTAAAACTACTATTGCAGCCTACAGAGACGATCCTTCTTCTGATATATATAACGAGCTTCACTCAATATTCGGAACTGAACTTAATGACTTATTACCAGAACTAGAAAAACATTACGAGCAGTATTTTATTGATCGCTCTAAAGTAGTTGGATACGCGAACGGCTATGCGCAAGCATTCATGGAAAGGGAAAACAAAATAAAGGAATTCGATGAGCAGCTGTCAGCCAAAAAACAAACTATTGATATTCTTAACAGTCAAATCGGGCAACTTAACGCTCAAATAGAAACAGAGAATGAAAGCATGCAGGCCATCCGAAATACTAACCCCGAAGCCTTTAACAGCCGGGTTGATTCTTATAATTCTTTAGTAAGGCGTTTTAATGTACTAATTGATAGAGCAAAAAGGGAAGTAGATCAGTATAACTTGTTAGTTGCCGAGCGAAATGCTATTGCTGACGAAGAACAAGAACTAATCGACGCAATCGATACTAGAGCTCAGCAACTTTAGGGCTACTGATATACTGTACACCGTTCGTTGCTAATTATTGAGGCTATAACTATACTAGACTTTAAGAGGAAAATATGCCGAAAAGTAGAACAAATTATACATGCACTAATTGTGGCGCTAATTATGGTAGCTGGAGTGGTAAGTGTGCTTCTTGCAATGAATGGAACACTCTTGAAGAGCATGTAGTTGTAGCTCCCAGCAGGGGTAAAACAGCTCTAGGCACAGTTTTAAAAAGTGAAAAACTAAGCCCGTTACTCAAAGAAACTGAAACCCGGCTCATGACCGATACTACTGAAATTGATACCGTACTTGGCGGTGGTTTTGTAAAGGGCAGTGTAGTTTTGCTGGCAGGTGAGCCCGGTATTGGCAAGAGTACGTTGCTTATGCAGATAGCTCATGCAATCAGTCAGCGCGTGCCTGTACTTTATGTAAGCGGCGAAGAGTCGGTTGTGCAAGTAGCTAATCGTGCTCGGCGGTTAAATGCGATCAATGAAGATATTAATCTGTCCGCTAGTAGTAGCGCAAATGACATAGCTGCAGCAATAGCAAGTAACCAATATAGGCTTGTGATAGTTGATTCTATTCAAACAGTTAGTTGCCAGGAAATAACTTCAGCGGCCGGAACTATGAGCCAGATAACGCATAGTACTCAGCTTCTGACGGCTGCCGCCAAAGAATCCAACACGACCTTAATAATTGTCGGGCATGTAACTAAAGAGGGAGCGATAGCTGGGCCAAAATTATTAGAGCATAGTGTTGATGTAGTACTTCAGTTAGAAGGCGACAGATTCGGTGGCTTCAAGCTGCTCAGAGCCGTTAAGAATCGTTACGGAGCCACACATGAAGTAGGCATCTTCGAGATGAGTGAACTTGGGCTAATTGCAGTAGATAATCCTTCGGTCGCGTTACTTGCGGAACGCCAAATAACAGATGGATCAGTAGTTTTGGCTACGATGGAAGGTACTAGATCGATTTTAGTGGAAATTCAAGCATTGGTTAATCGATCAAATTTTGGTTATCCAAAACGAACTGCCAGCGGTTTTGACGTAAATAGGCTAAACCTGTTAGTAGCGATGTTAGAAAAGCGCACAAAACTTCAGCTATCAGATAAAGATATTTACATTAATGTGGTAGGCGGCATAAAGCTAACTGAGCCGGCCGCGGACTTAGCAATATGTATGGCTATTGGTTCAGCTGCCAAGGGTATGTCGCTCGTAAAAAACGCTGTTATATTTGGTGAGGTAGGGTTATCAGGCGAATTAAGGCACGTGCCTTTTGCGGACAAGCGCATAGAAGAGGCTAGGCGAATAGGATTTGATGCCGCAATTGGTCCCAAAACTTTAGGCAGCAAAAAACTACCTAAATTTTATGAACCTCAGCTAGATGTGCGTTCGGCCTTAAATAATTATCTGAAGTAGTAAGCCCCAGACTTGCCTGGAGCTAGGCGGTAATAGTTATAGCAGTAACAAGAGCGCCACGGCCGTTACCGCGGCCATTATTGTTGTTCAAAGTTGCGCCTGGTCCAGGAGATGCATCCGGACTGCCGGTTGCGAAAGTGTAACTAATCGTAACACTGTTAGTGTATAGAACACTATCAGTTATTTCAGCAGAGACAGACTGTGAACCAGCGCTGGTAGCCGTATAATCGATACTAGTTGAACCTGGAGCGGTTACTTGCAGTGAGCCGCCAGGAATAGGCTGACCGTTCACTTTTATAGTGACAGTACCCGTAGGCCTGCCTTCTGCGGAGAGTGGATGAGTGCCTTGATTGTAATTCGCCGTGATAGTGTAGACTCCGCCTGATTTTGGTAAGATCGTAACCCCCACGCTCGGCTTTGTATCGCTACATTGATGTACGTCGTCTTTTTCGCCGCTAGAGCTGCTGCTGGCTCCGCCGCTAACTAAAGAGTCACCAGAGAAACTTTGCGCAGCGCTGTCAGACTGTTCTTTGCGGGCCAATTCCGGAGTACAATCAGTCGCAATCTTATTGCTAATCACGTCGATTGTTTTCTTTTCAACTGTTACTTTTGGCTTTTTATACCATGAAGGGAACAAATCATTTGTTGGGCTTGGTTCTACGGTACCGGTACCCACGTGACTACGTATGACGTAAGCTGGCAAGGTTTGAACTCCTGCAGGCTTCTGTCTTGCCTCTGGCTGTAGGTCTTTATGAACACGCTGCATCCAGCCGCTCCATATTGGTTCAGTCATGCTTTCCATGAATGCCCTAGTCTCAACACGTCTGGTGTGATGTCCGACCCACACCCCGGCTGAGTACTGAGTCGAAAAGCCCATCAAAAGACCGTCTTTGCTATCGTTTGTTGTACCCGTCTTTAGCGAAAAATTCCAGCCAAGGTAGCGGTGTGGTTTTCTAGTGAAGTAACTGGCGTTTGGGTCGCTCATAATATCAGCGACAATATAAGCAGAATCTGCACGCACAACTTGTTCGCCTTGGCTTGGCTCCCATTTTTGGACAGTGTCACCCTGACTATCTTTTATTTCTAAAACGTAAGTTTGAGGAATCTTGTTGCCGTTACGAGAAATGGTAGCAAAAGAGTGAACGTGCCTGTCTAGACTTAGGTATGCACCATCACCAATCGCCGATGAGCCATAGCAGTCGCCCTGTTTAGTTAGATTATCATCTTCAAAGCAACGATATCCACTACCGCCACCGGCATCGTCACCGCTTAACCCTAGCGAGTTCGCGACATTGATAGTCTCGTTGACGCCTGCCATAAGCATTGCTTTAACTGCCGGTACGTTTCTAGAGCCACCCAGTGCATATCGAACCGTTACAGGACCAGGATAACGAAGATCGTAATCATGCAGGCAGTTTCCGCCTTGTTTTGGCTTTGCTTTATTTGTACAAGGGTAGCCCTCTAGTGGGCCTTGTGTGTCAAATATGACAGTACCAGCACCGACGTTATCTTTTTTCTCCATTAATGCTAAGTAGTCGTACGGTTTGAAGCTGGAACCAGGAGGCAACATTGTTTGGGCATAGTTAATTTCACCAGCGCGAGTTTTATCGAAGAAATCAGCTCCACCTACTAGCGCAACTACTTGTCCGGTTTTAACATCTTCGGCGACAAACGCAGCCGTATCAAAGCCATTTCTTTTTATTGTCGGCATAGATTGAGCTACTTCATCCTCGGCAATTTTCTGTTTCTCCATATCTAGCGTAGTTATGATAGAAAGTCCTCCCTTGATGTAGCCTTGTTCGCTTCTATCTTTTTCTACTTGTCGCTTGGCAGCCAATACAAAGTGCGGCGCTACGATACCGGTATATTTAGGTTCACGTTGCTTGATAGTAGCTACGACATCAACTGCCTTAGCGGTAGTCGCTTCTTCCTGGGTAATTTTATTCATTTGCTGCATCACATCAATCACGTAGTCGGTGCGGCCCTTAAAGGCAACTGGGTCGAAATCTTCACTGTAAGGAGAATAATAGCGAGGTGATTTCGGTATTGCGGCTAAGAAGGCAGCTTCACCTATCGATAAGTCTTTTGCTGATTTATGAAAATAAGTTTTAGAAGCGACTTCCACTCCGTATTCGACTCCACCATAAGGCGCAGTGTTTAGATATCCTGACAGAATTTCCTTTTTGCTATAACTGCGCTCAAGCTCAACAGATAAGATTAGTTCTTTAATTTTCCTTGTTAGCGTTCTTTGGTTTATGAAATCAGCGTTATTTAATTTTACAACCTGCTGGGTAATCGTCGATCCGCCTTGGGTACTTCCGCCAAACGCATTGTTCCAGGCAGCTCTGGTAATACCTTTCACATTAAATCCGCTATGATTGAAAAATTCACGGTCTTCTATAGCTATGGTTGCATCTTTTAAGTACTGAGAAATCTGTTCGTCAGTTACAGGCGTACGCTTGACGGCGTCGTAATCTTCCCAAAGTAGCGTTTGGCCTGTTCGATCATAATATCTAACGCTGCCACCAACGGTGTCGCCACTTATATCTTTAAGGTTAGGCAAATCTTTTCTAAAGTAAGCAAATACAGCCATCAGGCCAAAGAACATAACAACAATTGCAATGCCGCCCAGTTTTAGTGCCATAATGGCGCCGTCGCGACTGAACCAATACTTATATAATCGCTTCGGATGCAATCTGTACAGAACTCGTTTTACCCTAGATTTAGGCATGCCGCGCATACGTTCGGCTTTTCTTAAAGCTTTGGCTTCATGACGAGCTTTAGTGCGCTCTAAAAGTGTGCGATTTAGCTTTATTGTTTTCCCAGATTTGGTAGTAAATTTATTACCTTTGATTCTGCTGTTACGTCGTCTCAGTTTATCTGACATAGGTTATGAAAATCCTCGTTATTTCAACAGTGATTATAGCATATTTAGCTTGTGAATTACTGACATTGCTAGGAGTTGGGTTAACTGTTAGGATTTAAGTATGACTTTATCAGAAGAACTGTTATGGCGAGGCTTTGTTCAACAGACTACATACGACGAATTGGAAGAGCTTGACGAGACGGTACCAAAATTTTACATGGGTTTTGATGCAAGTGCCGATTCTCAAGCAATAGGAAACTTAGCGGGAATGATGTTTGCTAAAACATTCATGAGACACGGCTGTGACGCAACATTGTTAGCAGGCGGTTCGACCAGCCTTATTGGTGACCCAGGAGGCAAGGATGCTGAGCGTCCAATGCAAAATGAAGAAACTATTAATATAAACATTGAGAACGCCAAGGCTGAGTTACGAAGAGTGTTTAAAGGACACGATTTTAATCTAGTAAATAATCTTGACTGGACAAAAAACCTAAGCGTACTCACCTATCTAAGAGACATAGGTAAGCATTTCTCGATGACACCTCTAATTCAACGAGATTACATTGCCCAGCGTATAGGTGAGGGGGGTGCAGGTATCAGTTATACAGAGTTTAGTTACGGGCTACTACAAGCGCTTGATTATCTGCATTTATACGATACTCACGGTGTAACACTTCAACTTGGAGGCTCCGACCAATGGGGCAACTGTTTAGGCGGAGTCGAGTTAATACGTAAAGCCCGCGGAGCAACTGCGCATGTAATTACTTTGCCGCTAGTTATTAACAAGTCAACAGGCAAAAAGTTTGGCAAAAGCGAAGATGGAGCGGTTTGGTTGGACTCAAAAAAGACTAGTCCTTATAAATTCTATCAATTTTGGATTAATGTTGATGATGAAGGTGTAGAAGATTATTTGAAAATTTACACTGAGCTTGATCGGGACAGTATTGAAGAGTTAATAAGACAGCATCTGGAGCATCCTGGAAGCCGCGTAGCACAAAAAAGATTAGCACTTGAAGTCACATCTATTGTTCATGGTGCTGCAAGGGCTGAAAGCGTACAAAAAGTTACCGAGGTACTGTTTGGGGGCTTGGAATACGACAGTCTGTCTAAAGAAGATATCAATCAGCTCGAACACGAACTTACGACAGTAACAGCCAATTATGGGACCGAACTGGCTGATCTACTTGTAGCAACAAATTTAGCAAGCAGTAAAAGCGAAGCTAAGCGGTTTTTAAAAGCGAGCGCAGTATATATCAACGGATACCAATTTAGCAGCGAAAAAGACCATATTGATAAAGAAGACAGCTTGCACGGTTTTGCTATTATTAGGCGCGGGAAAAATGCCAACGCTTTAGTAAAATTTCTTTAGTTTAACTCGGATATTATAAAGCTTTCCCGTGCTAAAATAGTCCCATGACTAAAAATACATCTGTTAAAAACGCCGATCAATATAATGACCCCGACCATAACTACCTAAAATATTGGGATGGCAGAGACTATGAGCATGCCGCCGAAGAGATTGCTATTCGACGACTTCTCAGTGGTAAAAATTTCATAAAAGCCATTGACGTTGGTGGTGGCTACGGTAGATTAAGTGTCGTGCTTAAAGATTTTTCTGAAAAAGTCTATCTGTGCGAACCATCTCAGCAGCAACACGATATCGCAAAGGGATTTTTAAAGGGCAAGCCCAAAGTTGAACACGTACTAACCAAAGGTCAGGTCCTACCGTTTGACGATGGCGAAGTAGATTTAGTACTAGTGGTCAGAGTCATACATCATATACCCGATCCAGCCGAGTTTTTCGCAGAAATAAGCAGAGTCGTTAAGGACGATGGCTATTTTTTGATAGAATTTGCTAATTATTCCAACTTCAAAAACCGTATTAAACACTCTCTTAAAGCAGAACGTATGCCTCGTGAGCCTGTAGATATCCGGACCGATGCAAAAAGCGACATCCCTTTCGTAAACCATAATCCTAAAACTGTAAAGAAGCAGCTAGCGCATGCAGGATTCAGAGTAGAAAAGACATTATCGGTTAGTAATTTTCGCTCATCTTCTATTAAAAAACTTATACCTAAGTCGCTACTTCTAAAATTGGAAAAGAGCTTACAAAAACCTCTGGCTAAGTCTTACTTTGGACCAAGTACGGTATATTTGCTTAGAAAACGCTCCAAATAATCTATAATTCCACTATGCAAGTGGAAGATATCAAGGGTGTAGGCCCAAGCCTTTCTGAAAAGTTGGTTCGTCTTGGTATAAAGACGGTCGATGATTTAGTAAATTACTTTCCTAGGGACTATCGTGACGAGAGTCAGCTTACTAAAATAGGACAAGCTAAACTCGGGCATCTAACCAGTAAAGTTAGGTTTTCAAGTATTATTAGCCGCTCGAGCCGGAAAGGCATGAACCTTACTGAGGCGATTGCGAGCGACGAAACTGGTAGCGTAAAAGTAATCTGGTTTAAACAGCCCTACCGTGCAGCTCAAATATCGGGTGGCAATGAATTTTATATTTCTGGAGAGCTATCGTATAAACAGGGCAGAGTTAGCGTCATTAGCCCGGTTGTTGAGCCGGCAGAAAAAGATCTACTTAATACCGGTCGTATTATTCCAATATATCGCGAGTCTAAAGGGATTACATCAAGACAACTCAGGAAAATAATTAAACCAGCTTTATCTGAATTCAAAATATGTGAAACGCTGCCAGAGTGGCTTTTAAAAAAGTACGAACTTATTAGTAAAGTGGACGCTTATTCACAGATACATTTTCCAGATAGCTTAATAATGCTTAAAGCGGCTAGACGACGTTTAGGGTTTGAAGAATTATTGGGCCTTATGACTGCGTCGGCTCTTAACAAGCAGAACTTTGAGTTAGAAAAGGCCCCAGAAATTCCATTTAAACTGAGTCTTGCTAAAAAATTCGTGGCCAGCTTGCCATTTAAACTAACAGACGCGCAACGAAAAGTAATATGGCAGATGTATCAGGATATGTCTAGAACTGTGCCGTCTAACCGGCTCATAGAAGGCGATGTAGGTGCGGGTAAGACCGTTGTTGCTGCGATGGCAGCATTGATGGCATTAGAGCATGGATATCAAGTGGCCTTTATGGCTCCAACCGAACTTTTAGCTCGGCAACACGCTAATAATCTGCAGAAGTTAATGGAAAGTGTTGGTAAAGGTGACTCAGTAAGTTTGTTAGTCGGAAGTTTAAAAAAAGATGCAAAGTTACGAGCTCAACAAAACCTTGAACAAGGTAAAATTGGTCTAGTTATCGGAACGCATGCCCTAATTCAGGATAATATTAAAATTCCTAAACTCGGACTAGTTATTGTAGATGAACAGCATCGCTTCGGAGTGCAGCAGCGCAAGAAACTAGAATCGAAGTCCGAACATATGCCTCATTCTTTCTACCTTACGGCAACGCCTATTCCTCGAAGCCTAGCATTGACGCTTTATGGAGAGATGGATATATCAGTTATAGATCAAAAACCTGAGGGCCGTATTGCTGTAGAAACTAAGATTACCACGGCTTCAGCGATGACAGAAGTAATAAGAAAGATAAATTCTAAGCTAACCAAATCAGAGCAGGTTTTTGTTGTCTGTCCAAATATCAGCAAGAAATATGATATTGGCGATTTCAATGCGGCAGAAAACGTGTATAAGTATTTAACTACCCATATAAAGCTGGCTAAAGTTGGATTGCTGCACGGAAAGATGAAGTCTGAAAATAAAGAAGAAGTCATGACTGAAGTTGTTGAAGGTAAAATTGGTGTTTTGGTGGCCACAACTGTTATAGAAGTTGGTGTAGATGTGCCTAATGCTTCACTAATGGTAGTAATGGGCGCTGAAAAATTCGGTCTTGCTCAGTTGCACCAACTAAGAGGTAGAGTTGGCCGCAGCGGCAATAAAGCGGACTGTTTGCTTGTAACCAGCGACGATACTAAATCCTCAAAACGACTACAAGCAATGACTTCCACCAATGACGGGTTTAAACTCGCTGAATATGATTTAGGGCTTCGTGGTCCGGGAGCAATTTACGGGTCGCTTCAACATGGTGCGCTCGATTTTAAAATTGCTAAGTTAACAGACACGATGTTGATATCAGAAGCTCGCCAAGCAGCGAAGCTTTTCCTCAAAAAAGAAAACCCAGCAGACTGGCCAGACTTATTAAAGCGTACAGATTTAATTCGTTCAGTTACATACTTAAATTAATTTATGGTTACGGATAGGCAATCAGTGGTGTAGTATGTTCAGGTAATGACTTTATAATAAATTTTCAACTATGTATTCAGGTTCGACGCTTACAAATTTCTCAGGTGCAATTATAGGTGCGCATCAAAAGATTGATCGCACTGCGTATAAGCATTTAGAAAAGTTAATTAAGGATACGACCGGTTTTCCTGACCTGCAAGACATACTTCATTTTGAGGGCAAAAACGGTCCGGACGGCATAAAACGCAAAAGTCCAGCACGAGACGAGCCATGGCATTTTTATGCACCATTTGACGACGGCGACACCAGGCTTATCGACGATCTTAACCGTCACTATAACGAATTAGTATTGCAACTTAAAAAAGGAACTCCGACAAGAGCTGCTTATGATGCCGCTTGGTTGGCGCATACTATTGTAGATGGCCTGACGCCTGCTCATCATTTCCCGTACGAAGAAAGGTTAGCCGAACTTCGAGGGGAGGGAATGCATACTCGCGATTCAGTAAAGGATAAGCTGCTTATTCCGGGAGATACGTTTAGGTTAGCACTTAAAAATAACTGGAAAATGTGGGGTCCTGACGGTTTGATGAGCTTGCACGGTCTGTTCGAGATGGGCGTGGCGGTAATGATCGCTCCATTAAAATTTAAAAATGCTGTCCCAACAGAAGCTAATATTGAAAAAGTAATAGATATTGGAATTGAGGACTGGTTTGCCAGAAGCGCAAGACAAATAGCAATGTTAGATATGTATGACAGATTTTGTTCCCGAGGTTGGACACTTAAGCTTGTTAGGGATGTTCGAAATGAACTAGCTCCTACGATAATTAAAACAGTTACGCTAGCGTGGTACAGCGCGCTTAGAGACGCCGGGCTGCTAAAGGGTAAAAAATGAGAATAATTTCGGGGAAGTTCAAAAGCAGACAAATTAGCCCTACCCAAGGCAATAACACTCATCCGATGAGCGAAAAGATTCGGGGCGCGCTTTTTAACGCATTAGGCGATTTAAGTGATTTAAGCGTACTGGATGCATTTACTGGCACTGGAGCCGTTGCTATAG
>JALYSF010000054.1 GCA_030854905.1 bacterium | reverse complement strand
GGCTATGGCTGCGGGTCAAATGGATGTCAAAGAGGGGCTGCAACAAGCAACCGACAATGGTTTGCGCACAAAGAACTACGGACCAAAAGCCGTTGGTGGTAAAACAATAGATATGTTTCGCTGGAAGGCCTTAATGGCTGACCCGTATTATTGTGGTGTAGTGTTTTTAAGCGACTGGCCAGAGCGTAATGACAACGGCTTGCATACACCAATGATAACGCCAGAAGAACACACCATATTAGTGCAGCTTGTTAAAAATAAGGGCAAACGTTTCGTAGTTAACCGAAATAATCCAGAGTTCCCATTTTCCAACGAAGCTGAATGCGCACAATGTATTCTCGCAAATAATCCGTACCCAAGACTTGTCGGTTACTGGCAAAACAACGGCCAGAAAAAAGGCTATAAACGTTACAGGCGTTATCGCTGTCGTGATTGTAGCTTGGGCATAAGGCAAGAAGTTTTTCATGCGGGAGTGTCAAATGAGTTGGCGCAACTCTTGCTGACTTTTGAGCAGAAAGAAAAGCTTAAAGCGCATTGTCGTAGGATGTGGCGTACGTACGAAAAGGTGCGCATTGAAAGAGCTAGGATTGCCTTAGGTAAGTTACAGATACTTAGAGACAAGAAAAGCGAGCTAATCAGCAGCTTGGCAGCCAATCAAGACCTTGCAGAAGATATTAAGCAAGAGGTTGAAGCCGTAAAGGTTAAGATAACAGAAGCGGAACAAGTGGCTACCAAAGCCCAAGACTTTGAGCGGGACTTTGACGAGTTCATAGGCTTCGCTTTTGACTTTCTTGAGGACTTAAAAGCTAAATGGTGGGACTTGGATAAGGACACTATGAAAATGTGTAAACAAATCCTATTTCCATGCGGTATACAGCTAACGCCAGATAAAAAAGTTTATATACCAGAAATTAGCCTAGTTTACAGATACGCTGACACTAAAAAAGTCCCCGAAGGGACTGATTTTACTATAGTGGAGGGACCACTGGGGCTCGAACCCAGGACACCCTGCTTAAAAGGCAGGTGCTCTAACCGACTGAGCTATGGTCCCGCAAAAGCTAAGCTTTTGCGTCGTCTTAATCAAAAAATCCAAACCAAGCAGCTAGTCTGATGTTTGGATTTTTTAAAGGAGACGGCTTGTTGAGTTAGCTAATGCTCGCGAGCAAACTTGTTTTGTCGTGGGCATGGCTAACTCAACATTACACGTCGACGCCAGAGGTCATTATCTGTTATTTGTATTGAAAAGTCAACTTTTGGGAAACCTGTTACAATAAATTTTAAAGTTTAAACAAAGAATTATATATTACTCTATCTGTATTAATCATTACATAATCTTTCACTGGATTAGCGTACAGTAGGCGCATGAACAATAAATTATATGTAGTTATAGCTCTAGTAGTACTGGCTTTTGCCGGGGGCATTATTCTTAGTAATCAGAATAACAAACAGGATAATAATAGAAACGGAGCCAGCAATGACACTGTTTCGCAAGCAGAAGGGGCTACACTCGACCTTACGAATAATCAGCTGACTTCGCTGCCTGAGTCAGTGTTATCTAGAGACGACATTACTACGCTCGATTTATCTAATAATCAGCTTACTGGTTTACCAGAAGGTATCGGCAGGCTTGATAAATTAGAGGTCTTGATAGTCGAAAATAATCGCTTAGAATCGCTGCCTTCGGAAATAAGTCAGTTAAAGAATCTTAGAGAATTAAGACTAAACAACAATCGACTCAATAATCTCCCAATCGAGTTAGATGGCATGACATGGCTAGAATACCTAGATATCTCAGGCAATGTAAATTTGACAGAAGAACGAATTCAACAAATCAAATCGAAACTTACCACTACAGAAGTCAAAACCTAAATGTAGCAATTATATTGTATTGCAAGCTGAGGGTTGGCCGGCCTCCCAGCCTCTAGTAAACCAATCAACTCTTTCTTGGCTTGAACCATGCGTCCAAGTTTCGGGTGTGATGTATCCCTGCGTTTGCTGCTGGATTCGGTCGTCGCCGACTGCTTCGGCTGCTTGCATGGCCTCAAGAACTTCGTTCGGACCAAAGATACCTGCATCCTTGATAGAATTTGCCCAGACTCCTGCAAAACAATCCGCTTGAAGTTCGAGCTGCACCGAGAGTTGGTTAGCTCTTGCTTGACTACTGGATTGCATCTCGGACTGAACCTGACTCATGATCCCTAGCTGATTCTGAACATGATGGCCAACTTCATGGGAGATAACGTAAGCTTGAGCGACATCCTCATCTGTTCCGCCATATTTAGTTTTTAGCTCTTCAAAGAACGTCTCATCTAGGTATATAGTTTGATCTGCGGGACAATAATGGGGGCCGACCTGACTAGCTGCATATCCACACTCAGAATTAGTAGCGCCCCTAAACAATACTAGAGTTGGCGGCTGGTAAGTTTTGCCACTTTGCTGAAAAACACTGCTCCATATATCGTTATTGCTACCAAGTACCGAAGAGGCAAATGTTTCGTAATCGTCATCGCCTTTGAACTCTACAGCTTGTTCGCCATCTTGCTGGCCTACCTGCACTTGGTTTAGCGTGCTAAGAATATCTTTCGGATTAAGCTGAATATTACCGCCGTTGAAGATATTAAAAAGGGTAATTATAGCGAATACTGCGAGCCCCATGCCTCCACCGGCAATTCCTAGACGCTGAGTAGAACCGCGTCTATCGTCGACCGAGCCTCTACTTCCTATTTTTGACCAATCTGCCACTATCGGAACTCCTGTTAATAAAACAATTGTAATCCAACTAATTGCTTATAAGTGTAATAATTCGTACTTAAAATAAATATAAGCAATTTTGTTTTGAAAGATTGTTTGCAACAATTAACTTATGAGACGAGCGCGGCGTACGACAGTGTTGTCGGTGGGCTTTGCCAGCCTGATAGCAGGTATTGGTTTTGCTAGGCTCAGTTATTCTACTTTGGCGGTTGGATGGATACTGCTTTGTGTCCCACTTGTACTTGCTGCACTCCTAACAAAACTTCGCTGGCTACCGCTAGCTTGTATTGTTTTCGCTGGATTTACTTTCGGATGGTGGCGTGGAGGTCAAGTTCTTTACCAAGCTGCTGATTATGAAGCAGCGTTCGGTGAAAAAGTAACAGTTCAGGTCAAAGCTGATAGTGACGGTGCTTATGATGACAAAGGTCAGATGATTTTCGATGCATCAAAGATTACGATTATTGAGCCTGAAGCGCGCGATCTTATCGGCAGAATTACAGTAGCAGGTTTTGGGAGTAATGACATCAGGCGCGGTGATATGGTAATTGCTGAAGGCAAACTTTATCCGACCAGGGGCGGCAAGCAAGCTCGAATGAGTTTTGCGCAGATGAAAGTTGAATCACGATCAAACTCAGTAATTGAGAAATTACGTCGGCGTTTTTTGGCAAACTTGCGGACTAATCTTCCTGAGCCTCAGGCTTCATTCGGAGCAGGGCTACTGATCGGGCAGACTCGTGAGTTGCCTCAGGAGTATGTAGATATTTTGAGAATTGTCGGCTTATCTCATATCATCGCTGTTTCCGGTTATAACCTTACGATTTTGGCTGAATTGTTCAACAAAAAAGTCAACAAAAGATCCAAGTTCCGCGGACTAGTATTTTCGCTATTGTTTATCATAATTTTTGTAGCATTGGCCGGGACAAGTGCATCTATAGCTCGTGCCGCAGTTGTGGCGATTTTGTCGGTTATTGCAGGGTTTTACGGCCGAAAATTTAAGCCCGTTCTTTTAATACTATTTGTGGCAGCGGCGTCAGCATATTTAAATCCGCTTAATGTATGGGGAGATATTGGCTGGTATTTATCATTTCTGGCGTTTTTCGGTGTTTTAGTACTTGCTCCTGCTATTCAAAAAAGACTATGGAAAAAATCAGAGCCAAAACTATTCGCCAAGATTGCACTCGAAAGTTTTTCCGCCCAAATAATGACGCTACCGTTTGTACTATTTATATTCGGTCAACTATCGGTTGTTTCGCTAGCCTCAAACCTGATTGTGTTGCCGCTAATACCACTCGCAATGCTTTTAACGGCAACCGCTGGCATAGCTGGAATGCTACCG
>JALYSF010000053.1 GCA_030854905.1 bacterium | reverse complement strand
GTTGCGAGATAGTTCATTGGCCGAGTAAAAGCCGCCGAACTGGACGCGCTGTTGCAATATATCGGCCAGCTGGTGATTGCTGGCGTAAACGGTGAAGTTCTCGTTTGTACGCCCTTGATACTCTGCTCGACCGCTGACTAAGCCAACTGGTACAGCTTTCTCAACTCCCTCTGTCTTAGTAATAGCCTCGATGTCTTTGTCTGTGATTGACCCTGCAGGGAGGGCAGCCTGCGGAATTATTCCGCCGCCCAAAAGTGCTTGCTTTCTGACAGGCTGGATAACCCTAAGTTCACCGCCCAACTTTTCCACTTGGCCGGATATTTGCCTCTTAAGCCCTTCACCTAAACTAACAACCGTTACAACCGAGGCGATACCGACGATAATGCCGAACATGGTCAGTAAGCTTCTGAGTCTGGCGCCCCTAATCGATTCCCAGGCCATTTTAATATTTTCAGTGAACAGCATTACTTTTTGGCCTTCTTGGATTTTTTACGAGATGGTTTTTTGGTGCCAATGTTGCGGGATGGCGTAGCCTTACCATCCACCGAATTCATTAGTGCTGAAACTGCCAACAGATCATCCTCTTGCTTGTCGAAGCCTCGACCACCGAGTACTCGTTTGACCGGATCGGGAATCTCACCGATAGCCGTTTGCTCATCGTAAACAATGCTGCCGTCTCGCATATATATGACACGGCTGGCGTAGCGGGTAAGCGAAGGGTTGTGGGTTACCATGAGAATCGTGTTGCCCATCATGTTTACTTCGCTTAATAGCTCCATAACGACACGCGTTGAAGTACTATCTAAGTTGCCGGTGGGTTCGTCGGCAATAATTATGCTGGGATTATTTACTAAAGCTCTGGCTATCGAAGCCCTCTGAAGCTGACCGCCGGAAAGCTGTCTCGGATAATAATACTCACGGTCGGAAAGCCCCATCTGGTCGATTACACTTGCCGCTGCCTTGAGTCGGCGACGCTGCGTATAACCACGATAAGCTAGTGGCAGAGCAACGTTCTGCAGGATATTTAGCCTGGGCAAGAGGTTGAATGACTGAAAAACAAAGCCAATGTGGTCACGCCGGTGCTTAGCTTGTTTATTTGGCTTCAGACGCGCTACATCGCGGTTATTGAGCTTGTAGGTACCGTGAGTTGGTACATCTAAAAGGCCTGCGACGTTAAGCAGGGTTGTCTTGCCGGAGCCGGAAGGTCCCATGATGGCGATGAATTCGCCCTTTTCGACATTCAAACTAACCTCGTCGAGTGCTATGGTTGTGGCATCGCCGAAGCCGTATAGTTTTGATACGTCTTTTAATTCTATTAATGACATCTCTGTATATAGGATACGCGCTATTTCATATCTGTTGCAACACAAAAAGTCATAATTACGAAGTAAATTTCACCACACTTTATGTCATCTCGCAAATAGCTAATGTTTAGATATTTTACTACTCGCTGTTAAACTATTTCTGAGTAAGCAAGCTAAGGTGATTTTAGATAAGGCTTTTCTCAGGTAATTTTATAACACGGAGGGGTCGCCTAGTGGTCTATGGCGCCGCCTTGGAAAGGCGGTTTACTCGCAAGGGTATCGAGGGTTCGAATCCCTCCCCCTCCGCCAAACAAATATACTCAACTTATGACGGGTTCTTTAGTTGGGCTAAAGGGTAGCGATATCAGTTTATAACTTAGATTACTTTTTGGCTGAATACTGCTGCGCTTACGTGCTTGGCTTCGGCTTGCTTCAGAGCTCTTGCCGCCTCTCTTAGAGTTGAGCCTGTTGTGAATACATCGTCTATTATCAAGAGACTATGCCCCTTAACGTACTTAGGTTTTACTGCGTACATCTTACCGTCTAATTGCCTTAGCCGAGCCTGCCTGCCAGAACCGGTTTGCCTGACTTGATCGACTCTGCCAAGTAGCGGCTCATAGCTGAGGCCCTTGATCGCAGCTACTTTCTTGGCGATAAGCGCCGTGTGGTCAAACCCTCGCACCCGACGGTGCCGCGTCGTAGTGGGGACGGGCACAACAATAGTCTCTGGCGGCAAATAGGGAAGTGTGCCGGCAATTAGCTCAGCGATTATCTCAGCCGCTTCGATTACGCCATTAGTTTTTAAAGATTGCAGGATAGATTTTGCGACACCATCATAATCACTCGAAACCCAAATATGACTCAGCCTGAACACGCTTTTGGAATTTTGGCAGAGTGAACTGCTTATTGTTAGCTTTAGGCAGTGAGGGCAGCGGCTGGGAGGGGATTTGATATATTCCATGCTGCATGCTCGGCAAAGTATTGATCCTTCACTGCCGCAGACTAAACAGTCGTTTGGAGCTAACACTCGAACAAGTTTTTCGACGAGATTCATAGCCACAGTTTAGACCTTGAATAACTATTATGCACAAGCGTTGTTTTTTTAGTGTTGTGAATATATCTTCGATTGGTTGCGGTAAGGATATTTGCTAAGCTATACTGCTACTAATACAAAAAGGCAAATATTTTGCGAAAATAGCGAACAACTTAATTGTTAGGGGTAACAACGATGGCACGAAAAACTCGTGATGATGATTTATTAATGGAAGATGAACTTACGGCGGCATTTCTTGACGACAGTCCAGTTAGCGACAATCAAGGACAGGCCGATGACAACCAGGGACAGGCCGGTTTGCCTGCAGATGAGTGGGATGAAGAAGAAACCGTTCCCGGTCAATTAGCAGTCGACGTTTATGAAACAAGGGAAAAACTTGTAGTCAAAGCGCGTACAGCCGGCGTTAACAAAGACGAACTTGATGTAAGTATCGCCGACAATACTTTAAGTATCCGAGGCACATTGTCAGCCGGCGGGGAAGAAGACGTCGAGAATTATTTCGTACAAGAGTGTTATTGGGGCGAGTTCAGTCGTAGTATTGCCTTGCCAGTACCAGTCAAAGAAGACGAGATCGAAGCTGTCCTAAAAGACGGCGTATTGACTATTAGCTTTACCAAGGTAAAGCAAGACACTGTAAAGAAAATCCAAGTTTTGTAAAACAAACACTGTGATTTAAAAATGAGGAGGGGCCAGGCCCCTCCTCATTTATTTTTATCTAAGTTCGAGAGGAAACTTTACTCCTGAAGGTCACCCTTAGCAGTTTTTTGTTAATCTTATCCTTAAGATCACCACGTTCTGCCAGCATAATTTTTATATACTTATGCGTGTAGGAAATAAAAAAACCCTCTTACGAGGGATTCTTTATTTATAACAATGTCAGAACTTAAGCTAAGCCGGTTGCTTGGCCTAGTACAAACTTGACGATGAACTGCGCTAGAGCAACGATAACTAGACCAATGATAGCGTAAAGTATTGTGTTCTTAGCACCGGTAATGTTGCCCGAGTCACCACCGCTGGTGATATACTTGAAGCCGCCTAGGATAATCATGATTACAGCTACAACACCAACTACAATTGAGAACAAGTTAATCACAAAACTAATCGTACTGTTAATCTTCGTATTTGCTTCGGCACCTGATGTAGCACAATCGCCTGTTGCAGTTGCATCAAGGTTGGCTCCTGCACATAAGTTACCTTGAATATCAGCTTGTGCGGTTGCAAGGGCAGGTACGGCGAGAGGCGAAAGCATTCCAATTGCAAGAGCTACTGTCGCTAAGATTCTTGATATTCGTTGTGATAGTTGTTTCATTGTTTTTCCTTATTAGTTACTTATGTTTATAACACGTTGGGCTTTTTATACGCAAGCTTTATTAGCCTACCGGGCACACGGTATCGAGGGGTTAGGGTTGGAGCCGTCAGGACGACACAGATTGACGTTGCCGCCACTCGAGCCTGATGAGGAATTTGACGAACGATTTATTACGAAAAACACCAGAGTTTGGGCAAGGGCTACAATTACGACTCCTACCAGTGCGTAAATAATGGTATTTTTGGCCGATGCCGTCTTGCCGGAGTCACCACCAGAAGTAACGTATTTAAAACCACCTACAATAATCATGATTACGGCCGCGATACCGACCACTAGAGATAAGATGTTTATAACTGTTCTGACAGCTCCTAATACTCCGCTACCTCCTGCAGGATCTGAACACCCCGCACCTCCTGCTGTGGCTCCAAGTCCATCACAAATAGCGTCTTTGCTAGTTTGAGCAAATACGCTTGCGCCAGCGAATATTCCGCCACCAGCCACGAGCATTGTTAATACCATAACACTCATTAATATTCTTTTCATTTCATAAGCTCCTTTACAACCTATTCACTACAAAAATTATTATTGCTCGGGCCAGAAGGGTAATAACAACACCTACAATCGCATAGATTATTGTATCTCTTCCCGATTTAACACTATTACT
>JALYSF010000052.1 GCA_030854905.1 bacterium | reverse complement strand
GCCTAAGAGATGTAATCATATGAGCTTTTAGCCTTTAGTCTTTAGCTCTTAGTTTTCTGATTAAACCGCTAATGACTTTTAATAGCTCGTCTGATTTATTAAGCATAGTTTGACAGTTTTCATCGGATATATACTGAAGGCTCACGGCCAAAATCAACATCGATTGGGTTTCAATGATAGATGCCTTGGCAATTTGCAGGAAGTTAATAAAGGCTTTATCGCTTGTTCTGCCGCAACCCTCGGCGATATTGTTCATACCCGAAATCGCAGCTCTTTGTATCTGTTCTTTAAACGAAAAATCGCGACAGCCATTAAAGTGCCGGTAAACCTCAACCGTATAAGTATGAGAAAGTTGCCAGGCTATTAAATCCTTAAAATTGCTCGACATACCTTATTCTACCAATTACCTTTGTTTTACTAATAACTAATTGTTCCTCACTAAAAGCTATTCACTAAAAGCTAATAGCTAGCTCTTAACCGGCATAACTATCTGTAAAGCTTTGTCGCTGCTGGGGTCGATTACTAGGCAGGGCTCAAGCTTGCCGTTCATGCAAAATTTTACCGTGTCGCCCGCATAAGAGTTAAGCGCATCAAGTAAATATCTTGAGTTGAGTGTAACGGTGCCACTACCTTCTGCCTTAGCTTCGATACTGGAGTTGTTCTCTCCTAGTTGAGACGCAATGGATTTAACATCGAGCGAAGAATCTTTCTCGTTAATGCTTATTTGGATGCTTCCTGCGGCCTCGCGAGCAAACAGGCTAGCTACCTTAGTAATATTCAGCAGCTCATTTCGACTAACTTCAGCCTGAGTAGAAAAATTAGCTGGTATCAGACGACGATAATCAGGGTAGTTTCCTTCTATCAAACGAGTAATTATCTCGACATCGCCCACCGTAAATCTAACCTGTTGTTCGTCAAAAGTTACCACAACTTCATCGCTTGTATGATCGCCCATAACCCTTGCTAATTCCTGGAACGACGAAGCCGGAATCAGAACCATAACCTCCGTCTTTGAAGCCCCGAGTGAAGCTTCCGCCAATCGATAACTATCTGTGGCAACTATGTATAACTTGCCTTCGTGAGTATGAAGATACACTCCAGTCAGGACGGGCCGACTATCATCTGAGCTGGCAGCATAAACGGTTTGACTTAGTGCTTTTTTGAGCTCAAGGCTGGGCAAAGAGAAGCTCTTACCGGCCTGCAGAGCGGGCATGACGGGATATTCCTCGGCACTCATACCGTTTATGGTCGATTTGTATTTATCGGCTGACACACGAAGTCTGAAGTCATCTGCTTCCAGTTCGACTACGCCATCCGGAAGGTTGGCTACAAAATCTTGAAGCAATCTAGCGGGAACAGTCAGAGATCCCGGTTCAGATATCTTGGCGCCGATCTTTTCTGTGATTGCAATGTCTAGGTTGGTAGCGGCAATAACAAGCCGGTTGTCGACGGTTTTTATAAGTAGGTTGGCTAAGATGGGCAGAGAGTTGCGGCTTGAAGCAATTCTGGCTACTGCCGAAACTGCTCTGTTTAAATTTTCTTTAGTTACCTGAAGCTTCATAATTATGTATTCCTTTATTATTTATTCATTTAATTAGTTATTTTTATAGGCCCTGTGGATAGTGTGTATAACCGGATTTTCAAACTGTAATTCATATTAAAAACTGTGATTCTAATAGTGGATGATTGGTGTAAGCTTTTGTTATAAATATTTTGACGACGACGATCGGTGGTTTTATTAAACATTCGATCCACACGCATACCGGCCTGAGTCCACAGGCTATCCACAAGGTTAGACATATAAACGCTCCTTTATTTCAATTATGTGCTGACGTATGTGTGGGCTTTCATTCATTTCCCTAGTTATCTTCTCGACCGAGTGAATGGCTGTTGTGTGATCTTTTCGGCCCAGCTCCCTAGCAATTTTAGGAAAACTCAAGTGAAGTTCGCTACGGAGCAGATACATAGCAACTTGGCGCGGAACAACTATTTCTTTGTCTCGCTTAGGGCCAAGCATCTCATCAAAAGTAAGTTGAAAATGACGAGCTGTTTTCTCTACGACTGATTTAGCGCTGACGTGTTTGGGTCTGGTTTTGTGTGCACCCAGCAGGCTCTGGGCTATTGCTATATCCGGCTCAAGTTTGCGCATCTCACAAAAGGCTATTAGCTGATTAAGAGCGCCCTCTAGCTCGCGGATATTAGTTCGGATAAGGTTAGCCAGAAACTCAACCACGTCACTAGGTAGGCTGATGTTTCCGGTCTCGGCCTTAGCCTGAACGATCGCACATCTAGTCTCAAAGTCCGGATTCTGCATATCGATTGCCATGCCCCAAGTGAAACGACTCCGCAACCTGTCCTCTAGGGTTGGGATATCACCAGGGCGTTTGTCTGAGCTGAGTATGATTTGTTTGTTTGCTTGGTGTAGGGCGTTAAATGTATGGAAAAACTCTTCCTGAGTTTTTTCTTTTCCGGCAATGAACTGAATGTCGTCGACTATAAGTACGTCGGCCGATCGGTAGTAGCCTGCAAAATCAGTGTTCTTTTTAAATCTAATTGCGTCTAAAAACTCTTGCACAAATTGCTCAGTCGATATGTAAACAACTTTAGCTCCCGGGTTATTATGTGAGACTTCGTTGCCTACTGCCTGAATAAGGTGGGTTTTACCTATTCCGACACCACCATAGAGGAATAAGGGATTATATTTGGTGCCTGGTTTAGTGGCGATAGCTTGACAAGCAGCATAAGCTAGCTCGTTTCCCGAACCTACAATAAAATTCTCGAAAGTATATTTTTCGTTTATACCTTGGCGGTAGGAATGAGTAACACCGCTTGTTCGGGTGGAAGCGGTAAGTGAGGACTTAGGGGTGTGTAAAATAGCAGTGTCATCGTTTACGCGATTATTTGTAGTCCCCGACGAGTATATCCGAAACATTACATCTTTTACTGGAGCTCCGTTTTTTGATAACAAGCTATGGATCTGATCAATATATTTTTTCTCTAACTGTTGTTTGATAAATATATTAGGTACTCCGATGACTGCCGAATCGTCATCTACTTTAAGTAACTGCGTATTTTTAAACCAAGTAATAAAACTGCCGTGTGAAACCACAAGTTCGATTTCTCCTAAGACTGCCTGCCACATACCAGCGGTATCCTGCACGTTTTACCCTCTCTCAGTTAACACTTTAGATTAACTATACCCAGAAAACCTTAGTTTTTCCACAGGTTAAATTATCAACAGTCATATCGCAGCAAATATTAGCCCAAACAGATACGCACTTATACACAGACAGAATTAACAGATAGTCCTTTGTGGATAAACTACATCAGCTGGTGGATAAGTAATGCTGTTCTGTGACTTTTTGTAGTCAATTTTACTAGAGACTATGTAAAATTCGTCTGCCATCTGCATTCTTCTGGATAACTATGAGCGAAGCAAGCCTTTCTTCGCCAAGGCTCCGAAGAACATGCCGAACCGGTGCGTGAGCGCCGGCTTCAGGGGTAGGAAGTCGCAGCTCGAACTTGATTCGAGCAACGCTGGAAGGGTGAGCCCTTCCTACATTTTTGATTGACAACAGGGGTGATTATCTGTACAATAGAGCAAATGCCAAAGCGAACATTCCAACCAAAAAAGCGCCACGCTGCCCGTGTACACGGATTTATGGCCCGCATGTCTAGTCGTGCCGGTCAAAAAGTCTTAAAACGCCGCCGCAACAAAGGTCGCGCTCGTATTGCAAGATAACTAACTTCCCAAAAGAGGTAATATGCTAAAAAAAGCTAACCGATTCTATGGTCGGGTTAGTCTGCTTCGTGTTTTCCGAAAAGGGCGGGTTATAAGAAATGGCATTACTAATCTTAAGTTTGCGCCAAATTCTAATGGCAGCAAGAAGGTTGCGGTGGTCGTTAGTAAAAAAGTTAGCAAGCACGCTGTCGTGCGCAACCGCATCAGGCGCCGAGTTTATGAATTTATAAGATTACACGAGAATCAGTTAGAGCCTGGTGATTACGTCATAAGTGTTTTTGATGCCTGCCTGGCAGACTGTAGCTCGGCCGTCATAAACAAGGAACTGTCCAATCTACTTCTAAAAGCTAAAGTTGTTAAAGCCACAAGTTCGATGACTAACAAATTTTAATAAACAATCCTATCTGTTATTATTAGTTAAGTCGGAGGTCAAAGAAGCCAAATGTTCACTACGTTATTCACACAACCCATCTTCAACATACTCGTGTTGATATTGGCGGTTTTACCCGGCCATAACTTTGGCTTGGCAATTATAATCTTTACTATTTTGGTGCGCTGGGCTATGTTGCCGCTGCTCAAAAAGCAATTACATAACACCGTCAAAATGCGCGCTCTCCAGCCCGAGCTTAAACGAATCAAAAAAGCTGCTGCCGGTAATCGCCAGACTGAGACAATGATGACCATGGAGCTTTATAAAGAACAGGGGATTAATC
>JALYSF010000051.1:1360-4466 GCA_030854905.1 bacterium | reverse complement strand
GTCTAATGGGGGGGGTAGTTGGTGAGGCGGGGATTAATTCATTGCAACTTGACGATTTGTTTAGCGCTAACGAGGGATTACTAACCACTTTTGTAATTACGCCGTTAGCAATCGGTGCAGGAGTTTTAGCTACTGTACTTCTCACAGCACCTGTTATGTTGGGTATAGTTTTGAGTTTTGGATTTGTAGCACTTGTGGGCTTAATAATCGGATTTCTTTTACTTGGATTTCGACAAGTACTATTATTAGCTCTTATATTGGTTTCGCCTCTGGCCATATTGAGCTGGATATTTCCTGGCAACGACAAGCTATGGAAACTTTGGTGGAACTCTTTCAGCAAACTCCTAATGCTGTTCCCTGTAATTATGGTTTTGATAACAACAGGCAAAATATTCGCATTTATTATTAACGAGGCTAACGGTTCCGGATTTATAGACTTTTCACTTAAGTGGATTGCTTATATTGGGCCATACTTCTTAATCCCAGCGACTTTCAAGCTTGCAGGTAGTGCGTTTGCAAGCATATCTGGAATGGCCCAAAACAAGGGTCGCGGCTTGTTCGATCGCCAGCGTAAACTGCGCAGTGGTCTTGCTAGAAAAGGTGCAAAAGAAGGTTTTAATCGTACCAAGGGAAGAAATTTCTTAAAAGGCGCTGAGGACGGAACAAAACGTGACTGGATAAATAAAAAAATGTCAACTGTGGCAAATGTAGGCGCTGTTGGATCTAGCGGCAAGTTAAGAAATTGGCGCGAAGATATCAAAGCTTCTGAGACGGCCCACAGAAAGCATATGGGTGAGGAAGGTGGAAAGGATAGTCTCTTTGGAATATCGCTTGCCGATGACTCGGTAGCCGGAGCCGGTACGGACTTACTAACAGATAATGAAGAGGGGTTAAGGCGCTGGCTACAGAAAAAGGGTGTGGGAGGATTTAAATATGACGCTGATACGGGTCAATTTTATGGTGGAGATGAGACTAAAGTAGACGCTGCCATGAATAGAGTTAATGCGGCAAGGGCTATCAGTATCGACGCTGGTCTAAGAAGTGTACTAACTGAATCTGGCGCATATAAGCCAGGTACTAATCTTGATACCATGGTTTCATCGTTTATGAGCGGGGTTCAAAAATATGGTGTTGAGGTTGCTGCCGATGTAGCTCACGAAAAGGCTGTGGCCGGAGGAACGTACTATAAGAATGCTCGCGACGAAGGCTTGGCCACCGGTTTAGTTGCTCGAGGTGATGGCTCAATATTGGCTGGGATGTCTGCTAAACTTCGTGGCATCGCAATAAACGCAGGCCGCAGTGATACGGGCTCATCATCCTTCAGTAAACGATTCAATTTATCAAATGATCTTGCTGCCGCAGAAAATGAAGAAGATAAGATTAAAATATATAAAGCATATATGGAACACATAGATGAGAATGGAACTGACAGTACTCACATGCACGCCACAATGAAAGACGACTCTGTCGAAAATGTTCTAGCAGCTAAAGCACGTAAAGCAAAAGTCGCTGGCACAGCTAGAGTTATGGCTCATAGAAGAAAACTAGACGTACTTGAAACTGCTGGTAGGGCGGCAGGCGACGAAGGAACAGTAGAATACAATACAGCTTATGAGGGAGCGAAAGATAGTGCTGATTATCGTGCGGCAAGCCAAGAATTCGATGCTAACGATAGAGAATTTAAGCTTAGGCTATCCTCGGCGGAACGGGCTCATCAAGCTGCACTTGGATCAAAAAATTCTTCAGTTAAACAGGTTGCTGATAAACTCATGCATATGGACCTACCCAGTATTGATAAAGTCATAGAAGTAGATCAAAAATCTAAAGAAAAGAAAATTGTTACAAGAAACGAAGAAAGAGATGAAGTTGTGCCAGGCCAATTCAAACCTGACGGTACGCCACTCACTAGAAAAACAATTGTCCCTGTATCGGTCGAGGAAGAGATTGAAGTTATTCGTAAAGTTCCAAAACGAGTACTTATAGAAAATTCTTCTGAAGTAGGTGTAGCCAAGACTATGCTGGAATCAACACAAGACTTTAAAGGTGACCCGATTTATCAGGAATTTCATAAACAATGGGCCCAGATTGATAATGAGCAAGCCCAAGCTGATGCAGCAAGACGGTCGGGGGCTCCAGGTGGAGGCGTTCCTGGTGGGGGCGCTACAACCCCTCCGACTCCACCGATTTAAGTTCTGCTTGACTATTTCACTCTGTTATGTTAATATTACTTTGAGTTAACCGTAATGAATACCCCACAAACAGTCAACCCCGAACTAGACGCCAGAATAATAGATGCACAGTTAAGACATTCCGAGAATGTAAACAGGCATAACTCTAATAATGGTACAGCTAGGCAGATAGCTAGAACTGTGGGAAGATTATTCACTATGGTGCCGGTTGAATTACATTCCATAGATATGGCTAGTTTAAAATTACCGGCACCAGATGGTGATAATGCGGAACCAGGACCTTATATGCATGCAAAGTACGAGAGTCCCGCTAAAAAAAAGAAGAAACATGAGCATCATTCAAGTCATGGTGCTTCGGAAGTAACTATTGCTGATGGGGTTTATGAACCAGGTAAGCGAGATGTTTACGGCAATAGTCAGTCCAAAGATCCAACCACCTCTGTGAAAGTCGATAAAGTAACAAGAATATTTGAAGATGTCCAGGGAGTAAAATACCGTGGAGTTGATTTAGAAGCATCAATGAATAGAATATATTCTGTACCCGCTGGTTATAGTGAAGAAACCAAGTATTGGACAATTAGCGATACGCCGACAATAAGAAGAGAAGCTGCTAGACAGTTACGATACGCCAGGAGACATGTTTCACGAGCGAGAACCACTAGTCGAGCTAACTCGACTCAATTACAATCAAGTGGTGCAAATCAAGCTCGAGCTCAGAACAGAGGGTTTTTGTCGCGCTTCCGCGGTTAAAACATTTTGGGGTAATCGGTATTTATAAATATTAATCAGATGTATTTAATTACTTCGGTTACTACCTAAAAACAAATACTGATTAGTTTAAACTATCTGTTAACCATTAGATGTTCGCGGTATACTAATACCGATGGCGACATATAAGGTTTTGCAGGATATTGAGG
>JALYSF010000051.1:0-1350 GCA_030854905.1 bacterium | reverse complement strand
ATATTGAGGCAGAGGATAAACTTCTAGGCCCACTGAGTCTTAAGCAGTTTATTTTTGCAATTATTACGGTCGCTCTATTATTTATAAATTTTCGGATTATTATCTCGCCGCTTGGCATAGCACGGTGGCCGATAATCGCCGTGTTACTACTGCCTACACTAATTTTTGGTATTTTAGCGGCACCTATAGGCAAAGATCAACCCACAGAAATATGGTTGCTGGCGCGCATCCGCTTTTTTCTAAAGCCCAGAAGGCGCATATGGGATCAAGAGGGGCCAAAGCACCTCGTAACAGTCACCGCTCCTAAGAGGATAGAAAAGCACCTCTATAAGAACTTTACTCAGAACGAGGTTACCAGCCGACTTGATGCATTGGCCAATGTTATGGACAGTCGGGGCTGGGCAGTTAAGAACGTAAATGTAAACCTGAATAACCAACTAACCTATGACGTCCCAATGGACGACGATAGACTGGTCAGTGCCTCTTCAATAGCCCAAGAAGTCAGTAATGTCGATGTCCATGCTAGCGATGATATCTTGGACGCTAGAAACAACTCGACCGCTATGGCTTTTGAGAGCATGATTCAAGTCTCCGAAACCAAGCATAGACAGGAACTGCAAAATCAGATTGCAAGTGCTAGAACCTTTAAACAGAACCCCGCCCCTACTAAACCCCAGCTAAACCCAGCCGACGAATGGTTTAATAAGCAGCAAATGAACCCTGCTGAACCGCCGCTTGCCGAGAATCTCGTAAGCGGCGGGAGCGGCCAGTCTTTTGCGCCCGGGACGGCTAACGCTGCTTTGCCCGTACAGCCGGTTGCACTGCCTCAGAGCATGCCTGCTCCGAGTAGCGCAGACGAACAAGCTCTACTTAACAAAGTTCACCAGCAGCAAGAGCAAACTAGCAGAGCGAGCGGGTTTGGCCATTTGAAAACGCTGCAACCAATCGGACAGGCACCAACAGTGAACCCAGATGATTCAGCTCAGACAGCCCCAGCTCAAACCGCTTCGCCAACCTTGCCGAACCCTGACATAATTAATTTATCTAGGGACAACGACAAGACGGTTGAAACGCTTGCCAGACAGGCTAACAAACCAAAGCAGACTAAATTAGACAATGGAGAAGTTGTCATTTCGCTTCATTGATGGAACTATTTAACATCTTAACTTCACCCAGGAGCTGCTAACCTTCTTAATTAGCTTATATACCCGTGACAAGATCTAACTTTTTGTCCGCAAAAAGTAACCAAAACTCCTGGGCCAACCCTTCGTATTACTATCTCGCTGTCAAAGCGCACAATGCTCGGGCAACTCGGACAATATGAATTGTCCTCAGACACTCCCTCACTCT
>JALYSF010000050.1 GCA_030854905.1 bacterium | reverse complement strand
ACTTTTTGTCCGCAAAAAGTAACCAAAACTCCTGGGCCAACCCTTCGTATTACTATCTCGCTGTCAAAGCGCACAATGCTCGGGCAACTCGGACAATATGAATTGTCCTCAGACACTCCCTCACTCTAATTGTGCTTTTGACACTCACTAATCAGACTTCAGGGTCTAATGCCCAGACCCTTAGGACTAGCTAGTAGCTATTAGTCTTTAGTTACTAGCAGCTAATAGCCAATAACTAAAAGCTAAGTGCTCTATGAAGCTAAGTCCCGCTCTGAGTGAGTTCGGGTAGATGTAGTTATAAATAAGTGTACTAGGTCGCCGAAGCTGTCTGACGAAGAAAAGAGCCAGTGGCTCTTTGAAGAGGAGTTCTGCAGGCGAACTTATTTATTACTTCGTCTACGCCGCATCGAGGGAAACGCGGGTCGTTTCTTTGCTTCATTTCTTTACGACTAAAGAAATGAAGGCGCAAAAGAGCGCCCTAAGGGGCGCTTTGCGGAACTGGATCTACTTCTGCTTTTCACTAGCCACTACTGTTAAAATCCTCTATACTTAAGCGTGATGATTTCGATGCTTTTAATGGGTGGAATTCTCCTTATGTCAATCTGGAAGAGCGAATACTCCCCTCTAATCGCTAGCCGCTGTTCGCTCTCAGATAGGAGATTTTATTTATGAACCCTAACCAAGCGCCCTATACCCAAATGCCCAACCAGCAAGTGCCTTTTCCGGGCACCCCTCAGGCTGGCGGTGTTGTTGGGCAGCAGACTGGCTCTTTGGCTAGCAAAAGTAACCCCAACAGCACTCAGAACACCTTGCAGATTGCCGAGATACGCGACGGCATCGTAATAATGAATGACGGCACTTACCGCGCCGTAGTTATGTGTAAAAGTATCAACTTCGACCTCATGAGCCCACAGGAAAGAGAAGGAGTTGAATTTTCATATCAAGGATTTCTTAACTCACTTTATTTCCCTATTCAGATCTTTGTCAGAAGCCAGAAAGTCGACTTAAGACCTTACCTAGAGAGGCTACAAAAAATCCGTGGCGAACACGACAACATGCTGCTGGCGCTACTGATGGATGATTATATAGCCTACTTAGCTGATGTTGCTGCCCAAACCAATATTATGGACAAGAAATTTTATATTGTCGTTCCCTTTATGCCGGTTATCAGCGCACAGGCGACAGTACAGGCTAGCAAAAACTTTATTGGTGGCATTATGAGCACATTCAAACAGACTGAGCAGCACGTCGTTATAAACGAGCAAGAGCTCGCCAAGGCGAAAGACGAGTTAAAAAACAGAGTCCAGGCAGTCATGCAAGGACTGATGCAGTGTAGTGTCCAAAGCCTACCCCTAGATACCCAGGAGCTGATTGAGCTTTATTATGATTTTTATAACCCTGATACAGCTACGCGGCAGAAGCTAAAGAATTTTGACGAATTGAATGCTCCAGTTGTCACCAAGGCACAAGGCTTGGCTATCGACCCAAATCTGAACAGGGAGATGCTATGAGCGCAGCGAATAGGGAACGAGGAACAATGAACGGCGAACGAAGGCTAGGAACGAAAGATGAGGGGAAAATTACCAGTTTCTTTGATTTAGATGCATGGCAGGAAGCTTATACGCTAACTTTGTTAGTCTATCAATTAACCAAAACTTTCCCGAAAGATGAGCTGTATGCCTTGAAATCACAAGTTAGGAGAGCAGTGATTTCAGTTACTTCCAATATTGCCGAAGGGTTCGCAAGAGACACTTACGCAGATAAAGCCCATTTTTATGTGATGGCTCATGCATCTATTTCGGAATCAATATCACAAATGTATGTAGCAAAAGGTCTCGGCTACATTACCGAGGACGCCTTTGAGAGCTTTATTATCCAAGCTAACAGAACCTATGCTATCCTGCGAGGTCTAATTAGATCGACAAAGGAGAAAATGAAATGAGCCACCGTTCTTCGTTCTTCGTTCATCGTTCTTCATCAGAAACCTCAGAAGGAGGTTTCTGATGGGGCTTTTTGGAGGCAAAGATAAATCAATAGATCCTATAGCCCAGGCTGAGCAACAGCGAGTCCGTGAACAAGCTGAGGTGTATTCGGCATTTCAAAAAGGAATCACCGAGCTGCGAGATTTTATTGCTCCGGCAAGTCTTGAATTCAAATCAAGTTTTTTCCAAATTGGCACCAGAATAGCTCGAACTTATTACATATATGGCTACCCTAGAAGCATCTATACTGGGTGGCTGTCTGGCATGGTCAACATTGATGAGGTAATCGATCTTTCCATATACGTTTACCCCGTCGAAAGCCAAGTTGTTATGGACAACTTACGCAAGAAAGTTACTCAGCTTGAGGCTGGCCTTCAGATAGACTCCGAGAAGGGCAAAGTCCGTGACCCTGCCAAACAAGCCGCCATTCAGGACGCCGAGGAAATGCGCGACAAGTTACAAGTAGGAGAGGAAAGATTCTTTAGATTCGGACTTTACTTTACGATTTACGCTGGCAGCGAAGAAGAGCTAGAGTTCGTTAGTCATAAGGTGGAGAGTATGCTTGGCCAACAGCTTATATACAGCAAGCCGGCCAGTGCCCAGCAGGAACAAGGCCTAAACTCAACCGTGCCGCAATTCATGGATCAGCTGCAGATTAGACGCAATATGAATACGGGCGCAATTTCTACTAGTTTTCCGTTCACTAGTGCCGACCTTACTCAAGACAATGGGATTCTATATGGAATCAATATGCATAACTCCGGCCTTGTTATATTTGATAGGTTCTCGCTTGAGAACGGCAACTCAGTAGTATTCGCCAAGTCTGGCGCCGGTAAAAGCTTTACCGTTAAGCTCGAAGCACTTAGAAGCATGATGTTTGGCACTGAGGTCTTTATTATTGACCCGGAAAACGAGTATCAGCGCATGGCCGAAGCCGTTGGCGGTGCATACGTTAGACTTTCATTGAGCAGTGTAACGCGCATTAATCCGTTCGATCTGCCCAAGGTCATAGATACCGAAGAAGAAGCCGACAACCCGCTAAGGTCAAACCTTATTACTCTTCACGGTCTGTTAAGACTAATGATGGGCGGCGCTCAAGCTCAGATGGCCAACCAGGGTAACGCTATGATGCCAGCGCTTTCGCCAGCCGAGGAAGCCGACCTAGATGCTGCTCTGATTGAAACATATGCTAAAGCCGGTATCACAAACGACCCTCTGACACATGGTTCGCTTGCTCCGACAATTGCTGACTTGTACGAAACGCTCCTGCACATGGGCGGCAGTGGCCCACAGCTGGCTCAACGCCTTAGAAAATACACTACCGGTACATTCGCCGGCATATTTAGCCAGCAGAGTAACATCGACATCAATAATCCGTTGGTTGTTTTCAATATCCGTGATCTCGAGGACGAACTCCGTCCGGTTGCTATGTATATTGTCCTGAATTTTATCTGGAACAAGACCAAATCGGATCGTAAGCGCCGAATTTTAGTTGTTGACGAAGCGTGGCAGCTGATGAAATATGAGGACTCGGCTAGTTTCTTATTCTCACTAGCTAAGCGAGCACGCAAGTATAACTTAGGAATAACTACAATTACTCAGGACGTTGAAGACTTTATGGGCTCGCGCATGGGTAGAGCAATCGTCGCCAACGCCTCTATGCAGATTCTACTTAAACAATCTACCTCAGCAGTAGATGTGCTTAGCGACACCTTCAAACTTACAAGTGAAGAAAAAAAGCGCCTCAGCCAGTTCCCAGTTGGACAGGGGCTGTTCTTTGCCGGGCAAAATCACGTCCATATCCAGATAGCCGCCAGCCCAACCGAAACATCGCTTATTACAACAAATCCAGGTGATATACAATCAGCGCAAAGGCCTCAGTATCAAGAGCCACCAGAACAATATTACGCTCCGCCTACAGGGGATGTAGATTTAAGCCAACAAGGCTATAATGGTTCAGTAGAGTTAAGATAAAATTATGTCTTCAAATGATTTATTAGACAAACCAAAATCGGCCGGATCATATGACGACGGTAATCCCGATTGGTATAAAAACCGAGGAAATCCTGACGACAATCTTGAAGATAGCTGGAATGCTGATAATTCCGAATATGATCAAAAAAATCCTTCGAGTAAAGCAAACAAAGAACTCGATACTGACGACCTAGAGAACGAAGAAAAAGCTGCAGATACATCCGACGGGCAATCTGCAGGCACGACGGGCAAAGAAGATGAATTCAACTACGGCGGCTATGACCCAGTTACAGGAAACGAGGATGGCCCTACGACTAGAAGTGAACGTCTTCGTGGCACATTAACCCGCAAACGTGTTACTGCAGGAGGTGGAATAATTGCATTAGTGCTGGGGTTGCTCGGTATAGGTGGATTCTTATCAGGACCATTTAAATTATTACAGGTTGGTCAGTTTTTGCGTCAAACACACTTGGTACGAAACGAGAACGATACCGATATTCGAACATCACGACTTATTAGAGCGCTTCGGCAGAACGATGCTAGACAGCTAAGAC
>JALYSF010000021.1 GCA_030854905.1 bacterium | reverse complement strand
GGTCTGGGTAGTTGCCGTGGAGCAAATCATAATGGGCTTTTTGTATTTTCTTAGTGATTTCGCCAGTTTTGCCGTCAGCAACTTTGCGGCCATCTATTTCGTGAATTGATGCTACGTTTGCACTAGTACCACTGGCAAATACTTCGTCTGCTATATAAAGTTCTGTTAAATCAACTGAGCGCTCCACTACTTCTATATTAAAATCTTCCCGAGCCGTCTCAATTACTGATGATCTATTTATACCCTCGAGTAAATCACTGGTGGTGTCTGGTGTGATAAGTTGGCCGTTACGAACAATAAAAATATTAGCCGCCGACAATTCGCAAACATGACCGTGGGCGTCCAAAAAAACACAATCATCGTAGCCGCTATCGAGTGCATCTTGTTTCGCCAATACAGAATTAACGTATGCACCGTTAACTTTTGCTCGAGAAGGTATTACATAGTCAGGTATTCGGCGCCAAACGCTTGTTTTTAATCTTCCGCCTTCTTTTGGCAATATTGTCGAAGCGTCGTAAATAAAAATACTCAGTTTAGTTTCAAGGCCGCGTGAGCGAGTACCTGCGATTTCGCTTACGACGTGCACAGTTGCCCGGACGAAAACATCTTCATTTATATCGTTTTTTGTTACCAATTCTTTGACAGTTTTCTCAAACTTTTCGTAACTCCATTCAGATTCAAATGTGTCAATTCCGACTATGCGAGCTGAATTACAAAGCCTTTTAAAATGCTCGTCGAGACGAAATGCATATCGCTTAGCATCCTTACTTATACAGACGGCAAATACAGTATAAACACTTAACCCATAAAGTACCGCAGAACTAGTAATACTAATATTAGCTTCACTAGTTTTGATTATCTTATTACCCAGAAATGAAAATTTATATGCATTCGCCATAATCTATAGCTTAACTCAGATATGTTAAAGGCGTATACTAAAATAGTGATTATAAATGTAATTTGTGGTGGCAAAAATGCAGAACGTGAAGTATCGCTTCGTTCTGGAAATGCAGTAGCCAATGCTTTGAAAACAAAAAACCATATAGTTAAGGTGATCGACACAACAGCCTCCGACATAGAACTGCAAGCATGCGATATTGCTTTTCCTGTACTTCATGGAGTTGGAGGCGAAGATGGATCGTTCCAAAAAAGATTAGAGGATTTAAATATCCTTTTTGTAGGAAGCGACTCAAAATCGTCAGCATTATGTATGGATAAGTCAATTTATAGAGAATTTATGATTAAAAAGGGCTTCTTAATGCCTCGTGGTTCGACTCTTAATTTGAAAGCCTATCTAAACTCAGATTTCAGGAACATTCCCCATGTGATCAAGCCAGTAGACGGTGGTTCAAGTATTGATACCTTATTTTTAAGAGATACATCTAATTTAGATGATGATCAAATATATGAACTATTTAATGCGCACAAAGAAATGATAGTAGAGCAATTAATTGAAGGATTTGAAATAACAGTTGGCATAATAGAAAATGATGTTTTGCCGGCTATTGAAATTATTCCACCAGCCAATACTGAATTTGATTATGAAAATAAATATAACGGTAAAACTCAGGAATTATGCCCCCCTCAAAATATTTCTGAAGAAATTCAAACACTAGCCAAAGAAATTAGCATGAAGGTACATAAGTTTGCAGGTTGTAGAGATTATAGTCGCTCGGATTTTATGATTTCTAAAGACGGTAAAGTCTATCTTCTGGAGACAAATACTATACCTGGTATGACAGAACAAAGCTTATACCCTAAAATGGCACTTACTTATGGATTATCCATGCCAGAGCTTGCCGACAAGCTTGCAAAGTTAGCTAACTCTAGAACCTGACTATTTAAAAGCTTTTGATTTTTTGCGTAGCCATGCGTCTGATTGTCGAACTAGCTTATCGGAATCACTCTTTTTGGCCAATAGTCGCTTGACCGCTTCTTCGGCGAATACGCCGTTCTGGCTACCTTTGCAGAGTACTACAACACCTGGCTTATCAACTCGACGGAGTTCTTCTCTTATAACATCTGAAGCCTGAAATGGTGTTACTGTTCTTATTACCTTACAACCCTTATCTTCGGCGCTTTTTGCGAGAAATAGATTGGCGTGATCTCCTAAAGTAATAACTAAGTTTAGCTTTGTAGGGTCACAATAATCACCAATCATTACATGCGCTTTTTCGGAATGACTACCCAATTCATTCATATTGCCCAATAGCGCAATCCTAGCTGGTGCTTTGCTATCGTATATAAAATCTAGTGCCGCAACGTTTGCTTCAGGGCTGGAGTTGTAAGTATCGTCTATCAAAATACTCTTATATATCCCTGACAGTAGCTGCATTCTGCCTGACTGCGGTCCTAAACGAGACAGACCTTTCTCGGTGGCTTCTAAGCCTATTCCTACCCGTTCGGCAACCCATACTGCAGCAGCAGCAATCTGCTTTCCCTGACGTCCAAGCGACTTGGGGCTAGTTTTGTACTTATCAAGTAACTTAGTGTCGTACCATGACACTTCTAAGTCTTCTGTATATTTAGCGTCCACCATTTCTCTGTTACAGACGGTTTCTTCGCTGAATTGAGCTACTATAAGCTCTTCTGCTGCGACGGCGTCTAAGGTGTCAAAATTTTCCATGTGTTCAGGGGCGATTGCAGTAACTACCGCAATATGTGGCTTCAAGTAGCTAAATTCTGTTATCTCGCCAGGCTTATCAGTTCCAAGTTCTAAGACCAATGTATCGAAACTTGGATCGGCGAGTAAAGAAATTTCGTTTTTAATAAAAATGCTTAGCCATGCGAAAGGGTTTGCCAAAGTATTCGGCAGATCATAGCCAAAGACCGAGCACGGTACACCCACATCACTATTGTAATTATGCCTGGTAGAACGAACTCGCTTGGTTTCGCTTAGCATTTCAGCTATAGCTTGAGTTGTCGAAGTTTTTCCAACGCTTCCTGCCACAACAATCACTACCGGCTTCCACTTACCTAACAGTCTTGTGGTCTGCCAGATAAGTATTTTGGCTATATATTTTCTCATTAACCTAAAATTACAACTCGAAATCGTCGAATGGCTGTATTTCCTCAACGTCAGTAAAATTTTCTGTGCCTGCCCCTAAGGCTTGCTGATAACCTTGAAACATTTCTGCAATATTGGTTGCTCCTTCGGGTTTTTCGACATTAACTACAGCATCTGAGGGCTTTATAGTGACGTCAAACTTCGCAGAGACCGCGCTAGTGCCACCTGTAGTAATGTTCATGTTAAGCCTCACCTCTTTATTGGCTCTGTTGCTAGTTAAGTTTACTGCGCCTTGCATTTGGTTGTTCTGATCATCCTTGCCGTCAAACCTAATATAGAACGGGTATTCGTCGCCGCCATCGTAATTGATACCAATATCTATGTGTCCTGAACCGCTATCGTCGGCTGGGGGCGTTATGCGAACATTCCTGATGAATTTACGGCCCTTGTCGACCCAAACTTCTAATTTTATTTTACTTAAATCTTCCTCCTCGAGCGACTTTATCATTTCATCAAAATTAAGCACTTCCTCAAGAGATTTATCTCCCGGCGCTAAAAGTTCTTCCAGTTTAGTCTCTTTTGTAGCGTCTTTGAGGGAAGTCAAAAAAGCCTTCGTGTTTTCTTTTTGTAGCTCTACAGGATATTTGACTGATGACTTACCATCAAAATCTTCCTGTGTCGGCTCTCCAGATCGCTTCATGATGGATTTGGATTCGTCACTTGTGAATACGTAATTTTCTAAAACTTCGGAATAGCTAGTCCTAATGTTACGAATATCGTCTTCTGTGAACTCTATACTTGGTGGTAGAGAATCTGAGGTAGTTGCACTCTGCGCAGCCTGAGCGAAAAGCGTGTGGTCGGCAAAGAACCATTTGTTTTCAAATTCGTTCAGCATTTCTGCCTGTTCGCCGCCTAGTGCGCCTGCCACAGAATTAAGGCCTGTCACCTTGAAATAAGCATCTGGATAATCATTGTTTTCAACCGCTATTGTTCTAATATCAAAATCAACTTTGGCTCCTGAAACGCTTACACTACCTTTAGTAGTTGAGTTGTTGTCTTTTGCTTTGCCTTCAAAGGTTGCTGTCGCAGCAGTAGGTTTTTCAACATTAAGACTGCCCTTAAACTCGCTTCCCTGCATCGTTGCAAGTTGATCAAAATTATTAAAACTTTTAAGAGCTGCAGACGTATTGCTCAACGAATCTTTCCATACAACATTTGGTTGCTGCATATATACACCTAGATAAGCATAAGCCCCGCCGCCGAGTAATGCCAAAGTAACAACTAATGGTATAAGTAATTTAGGTAAGTGTTTTTGAGGCTTAGGCTGAGGAGCATCACTTACCAGTATAGGTTCGGGCGAAATTACATTTTGCTGTACATCTTCAGTCCGCTGCGGCACATTCTGACTAGTAGAATTCTCGTCCATTATTATGAGCTCCCTCTTATGCTTTTAGATTAACATACTCTTTAAAAAATATGTTAGCGAGCATTTTGAAGGCGAGTTTGCAAATCAGTGAAGCTCACTGGATCTTGAGGGATAGTTGCTGCAATTACAGCTCCATAATCCCTATAAGTTTCAAAATCTTCGTTACTAAAAGCCACCTTGCGAACAAGATTGGAACCGTCTATTGCAACTTTGATTTTGATAGTGCTTGTTTCGTCGTACTGGCTAGCGTCTAATGCGGCGACTTCGCCAAAGCCCATTTCCTTAAATAAATCCGATAAAATTACTACATAAGGCTTGGCATTAACAGTAACATCGTAGACAGTTAGATCATTGTCAGAATCTTCGGCGACGGTGTTGTAGTCGACGGTATACGCGTTAGTTGCTCGTAACCTTGCAACAAAGTCTGATGCTTGTTTTTCGTTCAGATGAGAAAATGGAACTAGCTGAATAAAATTCTCAGCCAACTGCTGTTTTGTTTGCTCTGGAGTGGCGGCTTCATCGGAGCGAATTGCCCACTTTCCTAAGACATCATCAAAATTAAAATCGCTGCCGTCTTCCTTTTTTTCATTTGTATCTATATCGTTATATCTTACAAAAGATTTTTCGGCGGTTAGAAGGGTTTCAGTTATGACAGTACTGTTAGTTGTTGTCGAAGTTCTATTATAGATTTTAGTCTTGCCGGCAGAGTATAAATTAGAGCCAAAGCTCATACGGCTTAACTGAGTTGTATCTCCGTTTGGGGAATCCTGAATCTGTTCTTTTACTACACTGCTTGTTCGAAGTCCGTTACCGATAGCTGCCCAAAAGCGACGCTCTTTGTTCATATATAAATTGGTGTACCAAAGCGTGCCACCGACAGCCCACATAATTAATGCAAGGACCACCAGCGCAGTAAATATAGTTTTTCGTCTTGTTTTCAACATAATGCTATTGTAGCAGAGGTCAGAATTGAAATATAGCTATTTGTTACTTTTTTGATAAAATATGTATCTGTTGGGGCATTGGCGCAGTTGGCTAGCGCGCTTCCATGGCATGGAAGAGGTCAAGGTGAAAAATGCCAGTGGCATTTTGCAAGGCAGACTTCTCCTGAAAACTTGTTTTCTAGGACGAAGCTGAGGGCCTTCCGAAGGAAGGTCGAATCCAATTCGAACCCACAATAGTATAAGATAGATTTAGGGGCATTGGCGCAGTTGGCTAGCGCGCTTCCATGGCATGGAAGAGGTCAAGGGTTCGAATCCCTTATGCTCCACCACGATCGAACACATGTACGTTAAACCCCCTCCTAACAGGGGCTTTTGTATGTCCGCTCGCCCGTCCGATCGTTCATTGCGATACATCACAGTGGTCAGCGATCCACATTTGACCGCTGTTGGTTCGATTAGTATCCCATTAGGTTGGTTGTGGTTTTGGTTGAAGATGTCGTATTGGCTTGACAACTACCCAATAGCGGTTCAAAATTTGATATACAGAATGACGACACCATATCAACCACCAGCTGAATCTTTTCCCGAACCGCATGGCGCGGATAGTTCAATTGTCGACAGTCGCGAATTGAACCATCCTCAAGTTTCAAATCGCATTGGACATGTTGCAACTAACGACCTTGCGCCGCTGGCGCGGGAAGAGCGTTATATCGACGACGTTCGTATAGGACTGGCCTCGCTACTGCGCCCACGCGAGTTCGTCCGAATCGTTCGAGATGGTGTGATTGTGTTAGTGGGACGTGAAGTACAGATTACTAGCAAGGACGTTGCTACTTCCACTGATTCGTCCCCGGAGGCCTAGTCTGCAGGCCTGCCCCCAGCAGCACCTTCCGAATCGTAGACGGATCTACCTTGACGAAGTCGGCTACAACTTGCAGTGAAGCACCGGATTCATAGAGCCGCTTGGCATTCTGGATATCTTCGAGACTCAGCACCTTGTATCGCAGCTTGATGTCGTGACGCTTCAGGATGGCCGAGGCGGTTGTCCGAGTGATCAGGAATTGGCGGGCGATCTCGTACACCGAGTTGCCGGAACGGTAGGACTCGACAACTTTGAGCTGTTGAGACTTGTCCAGGTGGTTCTGATGCTGCTTGGGTTCGAGCGGAAGTCGCTGCTGGACTGAGGGTGCGTTAAGCAGACTTGACAGATCTCTTAGAAGCTTTTCTTGCTTCGAGTAGCGATGCAGCAACTCCACCATATTGATTTGAAAATTTTTTACTTATTAATTCATATATTTAAAATAGAAAAACTCGGATGCGCCCACCCGAGGCTCGTGAATACGGGATAATGGTTTGTTTTATTATTTTTATTTTCAGCGAGCCTGGAAGCATCCGAGTCTTCCAAAACCAAGTCTGTCATAAACATTAGCAGTAAGTCAACAAACATCATAATTGGTTAATATTTTTACAGATGATTAGTACTAATAACTATAAAGTAGCGATATGAATTCAAAAGCGACTCTGCAGGCAGGACAGGCTGTTGCAGCCACATTATTACGACGAACCTTACTTAAGTTTTTGTATATTATTTGTGCGCTTGGGATAGTTATAATTTCTATTTTGATTATACTTATGGCCTCCCATAGTGGCTGGTGGGGTGTGTTGCTGCCTATAGGCCTGGCCGTTTTAGCGACAGGAGTTATAGGCCTTATTGCTACTAATTTTGTTATAGACAGAATTAACCCTAGAAAACTTACTAAAGATGAGAAACAATTAATAACTAGTTTTGTTGACGATTTGAATGAAAAAATCGTAACCGGCGCAGTCATAAAACGAAACCCTGTGATGATAGCTTTGGCGGCTACCTGGGCGTATTTCCGAAATGGCAAAGATGGAGCTGCGCAATCTGTATTAAGCCCCATCGAACAAGTTAAAGACTTAAGAACCAGGTTCTATAAAATAGTAGGATTGTTTAGCGATGATAGTAATATCGACAGCGCAAGAAGTGAAGAATTATCCTAATAGCTCAATCAGCTTTGCTTCGTCGATAACTTCAGTTCCTAGCGAGCGCGCTTTTTTGGCTTTGCTTTCACCGGCATTAGTTCCCATTACAAGATAAGTCGTGCCTTTAGCCACAGAACTTTGAAAAATTCCACCAAGTTTTCTGATTTTTTCGGCGGCCAAATCACGACCCATACTTTCAAGTGTGCCAGTAACTACAAAACTTATACCTGACAAGGGTCCGCCAACATGCTTTACTGCATCCGGCCACACTCCGAGAACACGAAATTCTGCTAGCAACGCCTGGTTATCCTCGTCGACAAACCACCCCAGCACCGAATCCGCAACTATTTCACCGACACCGTTTACGTTCTTTAACTCTTCATACGTTGCTGAGCCCAGGTTATCCAGGTTTTTAAACCTGTTCGCCAAATCTATAGCAGTCTGAGAGCCAACGTGTCTGATACCGAGAGCGAAAATAAACCTCGGCAAGCTAGGGTGCTTCTTGTCTGTAATAGCATTCAATAGTTTATTGGCCGAAACCTCAGCGAATCTATCGAGCTTATTTAAATCATTTACTGTCAACTTATAAATGTCGGCCAAATTATTCACAAGACCCGCGTCTACCAATGCCTCGACATTTTTCTCTCCCAGTGTATCTATATCTAAAGCACCCTTGCTCGCGAAGTGCTCTAATGCTTTTTTAAGCAGCAATGGACCAGTTGCACCTCGAACACGGTAAATAGCCTCGCCATCAGGTCTCTCAAATTCTAGTTCGGGATACTGGCGCTCCAACTCTTTTTCCATTAAATATGTTTTTGCTGAGCTTGGTCTTAATTCTAGAATCACGTTTTTTACTTGCGGGATAATATCTCCAGCTTTATATATTACAACCGTGTCGCCTACCCTGATATCGTGGCGCTTAATTTCATCAGCGTTATGCAGGCTGGCGTGCCTGACAGTAGTGCCGGCTACTATAACGGGATCAAAAACTGCTACCGGTGTAGCTGCACCTGTTCGACCAATACTTATTACTATGTCCTTAACGATTGTTGTTGCCTCTTCGGCAGCATACTTGAAGGCTATTGCTCCCCTCGGCACCTTGCCAACCACCCCGACGGATTCAAATAGCTTACGGTCATCTATTTTAATAACCAAACCGTCGGTATGGTATGGTAGCTCTAAACGGAGCTTATCGAATGTTTCGGAGTAATGAAGAGTCGATTCAAAGTCTTTCTCACTGTGCGCAATATCGCTAATAACAAAACCAAGTTCATCCATCATTTGGTAAGCATATGAGTTGGTCGGGATGTCTTTAGGGTCACTGCGTAACAAATCATAGCCAACAAACTGAAGTGGACGTTCGGCTACTAAACGCGGGTCTAGTTGTCTAATGGTACCGGCGGCCAAGTTGCGAGGATTGGCGAAGGCTGGCAAGCCCTGTTTTTCCCGCTTCTCGTTAAGTTTCATGAACTGTACTTTTAGCATAATTATTTCACCGCGAACCTCTGTGTAACCTTTAGAAAAACGATGATTGTCAGTCAAACGAATCGGCACACTGGCAATTGTACGTATATTGTCAGTTACAACTTCTCCGACTTTTCCATCTCCCCTGGTAACTGCTCTGACTAATAAGCCATCTTGATAATGAAGCGAACAAGCCAGTCCGTCTTTTTTGGAATCTACATAGTAGCTCGCCATACTGACAGCCGGATTGAGCTTAGTCACTCTTCTGTGCCACGCCCTGGCCTCATCAGCTGAAAAACAGTCAAGCAAACTAATCATGGGGCTTGAATGCTCGTACTTTGAGAAGCCGCCTTTTAGCGCCGTAGCAATTCTTTGACTCGGTGATTCAGGCACTATCCAATCTGGGTTTTGGCTTTCGAACTCTTTAAGTTCTTGATTGAGTGCGTCATAAACCGCGTCACTAACGCTAGTATCGTCGTTAATGTAATATTCGCGTCCATATTTATTTAGAAGTTCGACTAGCTCTAAGTAACGAGCCTTGTTCATAAAAGATCTCTGTAAAGCGTGTAAATATATGCGGTCGTAACAGGCAGAGCGAAAGCTGAAAGAACAAAGTAAGTCCAACCAGCGACAGCTGGCAGAAAGAAAATCAGCGGAAGCATTATTCCAGCTCCAGCTAGAGTAAACAAAATAATTCCCACAAACAGTCGATTCATGACGCTGAATCTGCGATATCTAACCAAATTACGAGCGCTACGTAGTGCCCGCAGAGGTGTCATATTTGGTAATGTAGATATATATACCGCGAATAAAGAGGAGCTGATTAAATATCCCGACAGGAGCACTGTTAAGCCTAGAAATATCCACCAGATGGCTTTTTCATAGCCATTCACTGCGATTTCTCCCTGCATAACTGTCGAAAACAGGACAGAGCCGACAGCAAAAGGAAGCATTTGCACTGCGATAACTACTAAGACTCCGAGCACAACAGTAACAGGATATGGACTTCGATATACGGCCTGAAGGACTGTAAACTTATTACCGGCAGTTTTTTGCCTATAAATCCATATAAACATTAGGCTGAAAAACAATATTACTATACTGCTATAAATGTTAGAGTTTGGGATAGTACTGTCCTTCTGAGCACCAAACAGCGCGCTGAGGGTGGCGACAACCGTACTTAAATTGTCAACACTGCCTTGGAACAGCTCATCAAGTGTGTCCCTAAAATCCCTCACGTCAAGTGGCTGCTGAAGGCCGTAGACGAATAATAACTGTATCAAGGCTAAAGCCACTGACAGAATTAACAGCGGTTTCCAGCAGAGTTTAAGCAAAGTTGCCGTTCGCCGAATTAGTACTGAGATTGGCGCTGGCGCACCTTTAGGATGTGAAATTTTCTTTTGCAGTCTGAAGTGTTTATACTTCGGAGCTTTTCGGGCCCTGATTTCAGGTTTTTCGGCTACGACTTTATTTGATTTTGTAGCACTTTTAGATTTTACAGGGGGTTTCTTTTTAGCTGGCACTAAAAACCACCTCCCATATTCTGTAGTCGCTTGACCCGCTCTTCTACTGGCGGATGAGTACTAAATAATGAAGAAATGACCCCTCCTTTCAAAGGGTTAGCAAAAAACAAATGTGCCGTGCTAGAATTTTGCCTCTTAACGGCAGAACTACATGCTTGAATCTTCTGAAGTGCACTTGCTAGCCCCTCAGGATATCGCGTAGTCATGGCACCTGTAGCGTCTGCTAAGTACTCGCGTTTCCGTGATAATGCCATTTGAAGCAAGATTGCAACAATAGGTGCGATAATTATTGCCACAATACCGAGAATCGCAAACATCCTACCACTATCATCGTCATCACTTTGACCACCTCCAAAAAAGCTCATCCTAAGGAAAAAATCGCTTAGCAGCGAAATAACGCTCACTAGGGCAAAAGCAATCATACTTACTCTAATATCGTAATTCTGGATATGCCCTAGCTCATGAGCCATTACGCCTTGCAGCTCAGCATCAGTCAAGTTATTTAGTAAGCCTGTTGTGATGGCAACTGAAGCGTGTTCTGGGTTTCGGCCTGTTGCGAAAGCATTCATCCCATTGTCTTCGATGATATACACTTTGGGCATGGGCATGCCATTTGTTATCGCAAGATTTTCAACCGTACGCCATAGTCTTGGGTTATCTCGCTTTTCAATCTCTACTGCCCCGTTAACTGCTAAGGCGATTCTCGAAGACGCCAGGTACCCGAAAGAAGCGTAAACTACAGCAAATATTAGCCCATAATATACGACATTTCCGTTTCCGTAATACATACTCATCAACCAAGAAATTGCCGCAATTAATACGACAAATCCTAGCAAGATGAAGACTGTTTTTCTCTTGTTATCAGCAATTTGGTTATACATTTTTATTTCCCTTTTGGGGCTCGGGGGCTACCTTAAAACTTTACGTCTACAGGATTCTGAACTTTGGCATCTTCGGCTTCGTCAAGCTCAAAGAATTCTCGCTTAGTAAAACCAAGTATTCTAGCAAATAGTACCGTTGGAAATGTATCGATCTTGGTATTAAGATCTCGAACTCCGCCATTATAGAATCGACGGCTCGCCTGAATCTTGTCTTCCGTGTCTACTAACTCGGTTTGTAGCTGCTGGAAGTTCTCAGATGCTTTTAGGTCTGGGTATGCCTCGGCAACAGCGAAAAGGCTCTTAAGTGCACCTTCAAGCATGTTCTCAGCTTTGGCAGTATCTTTGACGGTTTGCGCTCCGAGTATAGCGCTACGAGCTTCGGTAACTCTCTCAAATACGCCTGACTCGTGCTTAGCATAACCTTTTACGCTCTCTACTAAGTTAGGAATTAGATCCGCACGACGTTTGAGCTGTACAGTTATATCACTCCAAGCTTCATCAACTCTGATTTTACTTTTTACTAACCCGTTGTATATACCTACGACTGCAAAGATTAACAGTACGACAACAGCTACTACTATCCACAATATTGGCATGTTTTTCCCCTTTAATTACTACTTAATTATACATTATTTCATCGAAAAACTAAATTAAAAAAACCGGCCAATAGCCGGTGTTTTAGCTGGTGGGTGATGAGGGGCTCGACCAACCTTCGGCTGGCCCACAACAACATCTATGAAAACAAGTTTTCATGAGTTGGTTGCCTTGCGAAATGCCACAGGCATTTCTCACCCCGACCCTTTGATCGGGTGTTCTCGCCCTGCCCACCAATTAAAAACCGGCCAATAGCCGGTGTTTTAGCTGGTGGGTGATGAGGGGCTCGAACCCCCGACCCCCTCGGTGTAAACGAGGTGCTCTAGCCAACTGAGCTAATCACCCAATAAATACATAGTATAACTGAAACATCGTGCCGGGGGAACCCCCGCTCACCTCTGGCGAGCCCGAAACTTCGTCTTTGAAAACAAGTTTTCAAGTGAAGATTTCCTTGCAGCCTGCCACTGGCAGCCTTCACCCCTCGGTGTAAACGAGGTGCTCTAGCCAACTGAGCTAATCACCCAGTTAGAATATTTTTTCATATGGTGCACCTGATGACAGGTCTCTTGAACTATTAGAAAGTATAAGCGATTGGCTACTGAGTTGTCCAGATATAGACTGGACCTTACAGCTTAGGAATGCCTCGTTATCAAGATTCGTACCACAGTATCACCTCTGATATTAGTGTGTTATTACTCTCGCTAGAAGTCGTTTGAACCATGTAGTCTAATAAACAGGCTTAGTGAGGCAACTCATCTACAATAAGTCGTCCTAAAAACCCACCTCGTTCTTCATACTTACTCTTTCGTACAGCTTCAACTTCGGTTTCAGATACGCCTAGTGCTTCTTGTAATGAAATCAGCACTTCTTTAACATCAGCAATTTCCTCCATTCTGTGGTCAAGAGTATCTGCTTCGGTAAGTTCAGTAGCTTCTTCTAGCAATTTAGCAAAGAGGTAGCCAAGATATTTAGTATTATCTTCTTCACGATGATACAGTGCAGCTTTACCGTCACGTTCTATCATTTCGGGTATCTTATCTCGTACCAACTTCGGGTACTGTTTCTCAATAGGCAAATCAGTTTCAGTATGAGTGTGTTTCATTACTATATTTTAGCAGATAATTCATTCTGTTTTGTGTCGCACAATACTTATTCTACGACAGCACTTAACAGGGGTAGACCCCGATATTTAACGACAAAAGGGCTTGTCAAGTGCTTATGTTATTTTCGCTCACCCCTGTTATTTTAGATATTATACAATATCGGTTATTAGGCTTCTTTTTTATTGCCCCTAGCAACTTTTACAGTAAGATTTTCGCTCTTAGCGGTCATTGGGATTTCAGTTGTTACCCAAATATCATCATCTTTACACTCATAGGTAATTTTATCGTATTCTCTGAAGTCCTTACCCACCTTAAAATTGTTCGTGATTTCCCAACGAACCTTACGCATAGGTTTATCGCACTTCGGGCATTTCATACTTGTATAATACACCTGATTCAAACAAGCCCAAATTTACTTATTTATGCAAGAATTGCTCTGTTGTCTGTATATCCTCATTTAATACTGCCGTATAGACTTCAGCAGAAGTAATTCCTTTTTCCTTCTTCCCGTTTCTCATGAGTTCATATTTTATTTGAAGCATAGTGTCCTTTTGATTTTGTGTAGCACTAGAAATCATTTGACCTATCTTGTCCTCTGGTAAATCGTTTCCAACCGTGAACCATACATCTATGTTCCAACGCTCTTTTGGAAAGGGTATTGTTAGCCCCAAATAAAGTCCTCTTGGTGCACCCAAATTAGAAAGAGGTTCAAAATTTACTCTATCAGTCATGTTAATACCATAAGCCCAGCTCTGTGATGTAAAGGTCGATGCGATTTTAGCTCTAATTTCTGGCGTTATCTCCTTCACAGCAACACCAAAATCTAAATCCCTGTCTACCATGAGGTTATATGCAAAGCTCCCACCTAAATTCACCTCGCCATACTCCTCAAGCAACTTTTGAAGGTAGGTTGCTTTCAGCAATTCTTCTGCTTCTTGTTTTATTTTTAGTGAATGATTTCTTGCTTCTTGCATATATTATTCCATCGAAAGATAAGTATTACGTATAGCTTCAATCAATTCATCATCTAAGCCCTGACTTTTCGCCATTTCTGCTAGAAGTGCTAGGTCTTTCCTTGGTACTTGGCTTGGCTTGAATGTGACATTTGTTGTCATCATTTCTTTTAAGTCTTCTCGCCATACCTGTCCAAAATTATCTAGCGACTGCTTACTCATAAAATCATAAATAGCTGGTATGTTTGCACTATATTTTTCTAGTAGTCTATGCGTCTCTACGCCAACGGCTAGGTTTGCATACCTACTCAAATTAAAAGTAAGCTTAGCAAGAGTCGCAGATGGAATATCGCCCATAAAGCGTACTGTGCCCATAGCCCCGAACACTTCATTATAGTCATCAAATACTTTGGTTGATCCTTCAACCAAAAACTCAATCGTTCCATTGGCTGCATGGTTCTTGCCTCCAATCATTGGAGAACTCAGAAACTGTTTGCCTTTAGTCTCAAGCATATCCGCAAATTCTTTGACTATTTCAGGTGTTAGAGTGCTTGTTTCAATAAGCGTAGAAATACCGTTATTTTCCGCAAGCAATTCTTCAATGACCTTGTGAGATGTGTCAGGATTAGGTAGGCAGAGTACGACAACCTCACAACCCTTAGCTATATCAGCTACACTGGTTGCTATTTCAAGACCTGAACCCTCAAGCTCAACCAACTTATCATTTTCTTTATCAAAACCAACCACATTGAAGCCTTTAACAAGTATGTTTTTCGCCATACCACTTCCCATATTTCCAAGACCAATGAAGCCAATTTTCATGACTTAATAATAACAGGGATAAACAGCATTAGCTACAGAGATGTGCAAATTTACTCATAAAAGCCCCGAAAACCCGTCCTAGACCCTCCTGAGAGCCTATAGAGGGTACATACATGGTTCACTATTTGTAATAGCTGTTAGCCTATTTACCGTTCTCAGATTTTTCTTCCAATTTTTTACCTGCTAACGCCATTTTCCGTACGTTGTCTGACACCAAATCTCTTAAAAACTGAGTGAAAGCGTGCAAGTTTCCATTATATTGTCCGATAAGTACCAGAACATAAATGACACAACTCAAACGTGCTCTGATTTTCGTAGGCAACGATTATTTTCTCAGTGAATAAAGGTTCGGTATTCAAGTAGCGATAGAACGTATCTCTACTGACATTAGCGTAGCGACAAGCGTCTGTTACATTGTAATTATTCTGTATAGCGTCTGCTATTTTATCCATAGTACCGATAGTTATTTTTGGTGGTCTACCGTTTGATTTTTTAATCATCATTCCTCCTTTTGTTTTTCGACGTTATCTCTCTTCTTATTATCTCAAAACACTAATTTCGACTTGACAATGCTTATGGTAAAGAGTATAATTAGATGATAGACCCCACCAAGAAATCCTCTCAGGAGGTTTTTGACATGGGGTCTTAACTTTTGTTACAGACTGCCACAGAAAAACCTTAGCGAACTAATAACACTTATCGCACTGAGAACTCTTATGGGGGTGAAGAACTTAAAACACTTCATTGGTCAAAGAAAGAACCAGTGTGAGCAGCAATGTTATACGCTCAGTTATACCAAACAAAAAACTAGTACAAACAAATGTAGACGACGGAATAGTGGAGTACATGGAAGCTCTTGAGGAGATAGACGAAAACAGCCCCTTAGCTGAACTGAATGCGGTCTCAATATCAGACAACAATGGTGGTCGTATCTTCCTGTAAATAAGGTAAAATCAATACATGATACTAGACGAAGAAATTGACCGCACGAAATTGCGTTATGTGCTGTATGCTCGTAAGTCTACCACTGATGAGGGCAGTCAAGTTCGTTCTGTTCCCGACCAGATAAAATACTGTAAACGTCATGCTTAAATTAAGTGGCTTGAACATAGTAGACACCGTTGAAGAAAATGGGTCTGCCAAAAAAGCCGACAAAAAGGTACGAAAAAAGTTCTACAGAATACTTGAGGAAATTGAGAGTGATGGCAAGTATGACGCTATACTCTCATA
>JALYSF010000020.1 GCA_030854905.1 bacterium | reverse complement strand
GACCTAACCTGCTCTAGTATGCTGTACCAACTAAAACGACTCAGCTTGTCTGGGTCTTTTTAGTTGGTTATGTTTTGATTGGTTCGAACTGCCGGCCCATCAAAAGACGGTCGGTGTGAAAAAGTCCTGTGGACTTTTGCAAGGAAACCTACTCTTCAAAACAGGTTTTGATAGATGTAGTTTCGGGCTCGCCAAAGGTGAGTCGAATCCGTCCGGTTGTACCACATTGAAATTACAGATAGAGATTGAAGTCCATTTCGAACTTTTTTTATTGAACTTGTTTTTAATTCCTTATCACAGTGTTTTATCTTTTCTATACGTAAACAATACTCTCGATAAATTGTTTCTAACGTAGGAAGTGTTCTAGATTAATTCAGTTCGCTGTTAATTAATCCTTCGATTTCGTCGCGCGTATCTAATGTCTTTGAACACTCTTCATTGTTCTCGCATTCTATTCGATTGTTGCTGCATAAATAGGTGTTCGACGAGATACTCTGATAACAAAAGTTATCAGTAGTTAGTTGTTTTTGCACCGCTGGTTTTTGGCGGTCATTAGCAGAAATGGCATTACGTGTTAGCCAAGCGCCAAGCAGTAGTAATACTAGTGCCAGTACTACGATTATTCTGCTGACCTTATGTGGTTTCTTTATCTCTCGTTCGGCGCTGTATATATGATAGAGTTCGTCTAGACCGCTGGCGACTGTAGTTAGACCTTGCAGACTAATACCCGCCTGCAGAATCTGAGCTATAAAAGTAGAGAATATTTCCTGATTTCTTTTTCGACTAAGTAAAAACCCTTTTTTTAGGGCAGAAAAAGCTTGCAAGTTCTCATAAACGATAACGTAATAGCTTAGCGTTACTTTGACAATAATAAAGTACAAAAACAGCCCACTTAGCAGTATGAATGTTGCAACTTGCAAGCTAAGTTTGAGACTAGAAGTTGCACTTAGAAGTAAATAAGAGAAAACCCCTGCAGTCATGACGGAAAAAATAGTAATGGCAAAGAACCTTGCCACAAAAGGGTGAGAATACTTGAATATCAGATTTGATAAGTTTACTTTTTGTCTGGATCTACTTAACTTTATGAGATTAATCGCCGCGAGCCAGGTTCTAAGCAGCAAGCTTGCAATAAATAAGATAACCACAAATGCAGTAATTGCAGCCAGTTGCTGGTTTTGTATTGATACTCTACGGGAGAACAATACTGAGAATACTACGCTCATTGCGGCCAATAGATAGAAAAGGGCGCTCAAAGTCATTGATATGCCTGGATTTATCTTCTGTACATCGATTATCGGGCGGTTTGAAACAAGGAAAGGATTATTATGTTTAGATTTTTCTGCTGAGCGTACTTTATTGCCTAGTAGTCGCATATATATTCATACTATCATCGATTTATGATGGTACATAGTACAATAACTAGTGATGAAAATACTAGACGGCAAAGAGCTATCACTATTCATAAAAGAACGGCAGGCAAAAGCTGTTCGAGGTTTGCGACAAGCAGAGCATATCATCCCCAAACTTGCAATAATTCAAATCAAAGATGACCCGGTCATCAATACTTATGTCAGGCTCAAGAAAAGGTATGGGCAAGATATTTTGGTTGAGGTAGAAGCTTTTTTCGTTGACCAAAAAAATGCGCTAGATACAATTGAAAGGCTTAATGCTGACACATCGGTTCACGGTATTATAGTCCAGCTACCCATAACAGACACCTCTGAAACGCAAAAGATTTGTGATGCAGTGTCTCCCGAAAAAGATGTAGATGCGCTTGGAGTAAACGCTATATTAGAGCCAGCTACGCCAATGGCTATATTGTGGCTTTTGGCAGGATATGGACTAGAACTGAATGGTAAAAAAATTGTTCTAATAGGAAATGGTAAGCTAGTTGGTGCTCCGCTAGCGAAACTCTTACGTAGCCAAGATCAGGAAGTAGAAGTAGTAGACAGAGATACTGATAATCTGACCGAGAAACTAAAAAATGCCGACATTATAATTACGGCTACTGGTAGTCCAGCAATCTTGTTCCCAGAAATGATTAAGCAGGGCGCGGTTGTGGTCGATGCTGGAGTCGCCAGCGAAGACGGCAAAACGGTCGGCGATTTACACGAATCAGTATATGAACGAGATGATTTAATTCTGACACCGCAAAAGGGCGGCGTTGGCCCGCTGACTGTCTGTGCACTCTTTGAGAATGTAATTACCGCCGCAAGACTAAGCGCTCAGACAAAGTGAAAATAGGTATCTTCGACTCGGGTGTTGGGGGCTTGTCCGTCGCTAAAGCTGTAAGAAATAAATTCCCAAACCTCGAAGTCATACTGCGTGAAGATAAAAAGAATCTACCTTACGGCACTAAAAGCGCAGATGAGTTACTAGCATTGGTCACCCCAATACTTCTTGAGCTAGTGGATCAAGGATGCTCGGTAATAGTCGTCGCCTGCAACACGGTCACCACTACAATTATTGAAAAGCTAAGAGAGGATATCGCCATACCATTAATTGGTATCGAACCTATGATAAAACCGGCCGCATTAATTACTAAAACAGGAGTAATTGCAGTATTTGCTACCCCAACTACCCTTGCTAGTCCTCGGTATAAGCAGCTTAAGAATAAGTATGCTAACGGTTTGACTGTGATAGAGCCTGATTGTAGCAAGTGGTCATATATGATTGAGAATAATCGCCAAGACGAGTTAAATATTCAGCAAAATGTTGAGTTAGCACTAAAAGCTAATGCTGACGTGATTGTTTTGGGATGTACACATTACCACTGGATAGAAAAGGAAATTCTTACCTTCGCAGCTAGCGAAGCCGTAGTAATTCATCCTGAACAAGCTATTATAGAACGTTTGCAGTCCGTTATTTCAGAGCTTTAACGGCGCTCTGGAACTGGGTGCCACGGTCTTTGTAATCTTTGAACATGTCAAAGCTAGCAGAACCAGTAGAGAGAATAACTACGTCTCCTGGTTTGGAGAGGTCACGTGCCTCTCCAACAATTGATTCCATATTATCTAGCCCATCTTGGCTAATTTTATGGAAGCCGCGTTCTCGGAGTAATTCGGCTATTACTCTGCCAGTTACGCCAATTGCTAATATATGTTTTGCGCTTTTGGCCGCTTCGTCAGCAAGCTCATCAAACGAAACGCCTTTGTCGCTGCCGCCGAGTATAAGGATTTTTGGATGATCGAAAGAGTTTATTGCGGCGATTGCTGTTTCCGGAGTAGTCGAAAATGAGTCATCGTAATATTTTACTCCGTCTAATTCGCGGACAAGTTCGAGCCGGTGCGGCAGTCCTTCGAAAGTCAATACGACCGATCGGATAGCATTTACATCGCCAGATATTAGATCAAATGTGGCCGCCACGGCAGCGCAGATGTTCTCAAGATTATGACGCCCAACCAATCCGACTTCGCTAATTTTGCATATTTCCGTGTCTTTGAACCATATACTGTCCCCAGACACAAACGCGTCGGCCTTGCTTGTATACTCGTCACCAACAAAATATGTAAGTTTAGTAAGTGACGGCGAAACGGCTGCTACTGAAGCACTATTTGCATTTAACGCATTATGAACCGTTATATCTCCCTCTTTCTGGTAACGGAAAAGGTTTTGCTTGGCATGCAGGTAATCTTGCATGTCCCTGTGCCAATTGAGGTGTTCAGGAACTACCATTAGGCAAACAGCGATTTGCGGGCTGTATTTCACATCACAAAGCTGAAAACTAGATAATTCGAGTACTACAAGATCAGATTTATTTGCCTCGTCTAGTACATCAAGCATTGGTGTGCCAATATTGCCAGCAAGAATAACCTTTTTACCTGCAGCCTCGAGAATTTTGGAGATCAAAGTACTTGTAGTACCTTTGCCCTTTGTGCCGGTAACTCCAATGATAGGTGAATGGCATTCTTCAAAAAACAAGTTTACTGCAGTCGTTATTATATTATCTACTTCGGGGTTATTCTCAAGAATAATCTTAGGGTGCATGCCGACAGTTCGAATAATAATGTCGAATCGTCCTAGGTTATCTAAGTAGTTTTCGCCAAGTTGCGATAAGGTATTTTCAGGAATTTGCACCGCTTCGTTTTTATCACAGATAGTAATTTCATTATTTTCATATTGTGACAAATAACGGTAAACTGATTTATTCTCAACTGCAAACCCGATAATGGCTATCTTCATATTGGTAGTATATCGTAAATGTTTATTCGCTGAGTATTTTTTTAATAAGCTCGACCACTTGCCGAGGCGTCATATTGGCTTTTACTATGAATGCGCTGACACCCAAGTTTTTTATTGTGTCTGGCGCTTCGCTTTCGCCCATATTCGTCAGGATTACCACCTTTAGATCTTTGCCAAGAGAAGTAGCTCGCAGTCTTTTTAATACCTCGTCGCCGTTCATCTCTGGCATCATTAAATCTAGCAGTACTATATCTGGCTTCATGTTCTCGACAAGCTGCAAACCCAAAAAACCATTCTCAGCAGTATCTACCTTAAAACCGTCGCCCTCAAACTTAATCCGGTACATTTGGCTTATCGCCGCATCATCCTCAATAATCGCAATTTTAGTCATAATGCTTCTGATTATAACTCATAAATCGCATCCATAATTGATTTAGGATTTTCACGATCTAATTTTGTATCAGCCTCAGCTATTTTCACTGATATCTGTGGGCGCTTAAAGTAAGTTTTACGCTTAGCATATACAATTTGTACTAAAAATAATCTTGCATTCGGTATACCTTTTAAGGTTAGGCTAATCCCAGGATATACTTTGGGATTTTCTCTTTCTGGATTGCGCTTACCTTCTGGAAAAATAAAGATTCTATAGCTTTTTTTTGCGTAATGAATTGCACCATCAACTCCGCTATGTGGTGCATTGTGAGTCGGGAAACAACCCGTTGAAAAAAGCAAAGGTTTAAAATATGAAAAGTAATATTTATGCCAAGTCATGAATTTAACTGGAGAAATATGAACTAAGCTGGCAATAGTTAAAGCCGAAAATATTACTGGTGGATCGAGCTTACTAACGTGATTAGATGCGAAAACTATTCTATTTGACTGGTTATTAAGCAATACTGATAAATCCACCCTCTTGACTTTAAAAAAAGGAAATATCATCATTCTGAAAATTAGAATTGTGATAATTCCAAAAGATTTTAAGTAAAGTCTTGTAAAATTCATAGGGTATTTCGATTTTTTAATCTAGAATAAGCATATCAATGATACGCAAAAAATACACATATAAGTACAGCAGACGAAAAGCACTCACTGTTCTTAATAGAAATTTCATCTCTAAAGATCAAAGTAATGAAGCTGACTTTATCAGAACCAGGGAGTTCATAAATAACTCATTTAATGAGTACGAATCGACAAATATGCTTGAGAAAGTCGACTACGCATTCATGATTCCTACTAGAGCAAGCAGGACCGATTTAGAGTACTGGGAAGAAGTGTATGAATTTCTGCCCGCGCTAAAACATATGAAGCCCGAAGAAGCATTTAAGGTTTTATCTAGTTTGCCTCCATTCAGGATAGAAATGTACGGAAAGCAAGGAGAGGGCTCAAAAGGCGTGTTGATATTTACCCCGATTTTTAATGACATGCTGCAAGATTTTAAAAATAAGTGGTTGCTACTCAGGTTCGCCAGAAAACGGGCCAACGACGCTGCGAATTTCGCACACGAGAGATTCGGAGTAAAGTTCATAGGACTCGGTGCTACAATCCCTAAAATTACTAATTACGGTAAAGCTATTAAGGCCCCAGTAATTACTACTACAGGCCATGCAGGTACAGCGTACCTTCTAGAAGCCACAGTTATTAAAGTTTTTGAAGAACTATATTCCGGAGTAACTCAGCTTAGTTTAGGTTTTATCGGTGGAGGGGCAATTGGTTCTGCGTCAATGCAGCTAATAGCAAAGCGTTATCCGCACGCAAAATTTTACATTCACGATAAGAGAAAAAGTGTTAACTTAAAAAACTATAAACTGCTGAGTCAAAATGGATTTAATGTTCAAGTTTCAGATAGTAATAAAGTACTTGTTGAATCATGCGATGTGATAGTTAGCGCTATAACAACTAAAATTTCAGTAGATGGATGGGATCTTACTAATAAGGCTATAATTGACGATAGTCAGCCAGGTAGCTTCAAAAAAGTAGAAGTAGATAATGCAGGTGGAAAATTAATATGGGTTGTTGGACACGATTATTCTAAAACAAGGTTCGCCACAAGAAGAAGCGGCTATTCATTTGGGCCACACGGTCTAAATTCGGAATCAGATTTATGGGGATGTGAAGCCGAAGTGGCATCAATAGCAGAAGTTAATAATCCCGGTTTAGCTGTTTCTGGCCCAGTATCCTCTCAACAAGTTGAGGACATCGGCGAGATATTCACAAAACTGGGCATTGGTGTAGCAAATTATCAAAGCCACGGCGAACTACTTACACTCGATTAGACATAGCCTGACATTTTAAGCATAATCATTATGTATATGCCTGTACAGTCTTACATTCTATTCCTGGTCTGCTTAATCAATATAGCTTTTCTATTATTATTGATGTCTTCAAGTAGAAAATCTCTTGCCCATAAACTTTTTATTACGGCAATTTTCTTCAATGTATTATGGACATTAGGTACAGCTTTATTTATAGGCATTAAAACCGAGTCTATATTCTTAATCGGCGCTAATTTATTTTTTGTGGCGCCAATGTTTACAGCATATTTCCTACTTTTATACTCGATTGCATATGAAGGGGATATTAAAAAACCAACTACCTTAGCTATTGTTGCTGCGTTACCACTGTTAATTATGAGCTACGGAATTATCGCGGATTCATCTTTGATAATGTCCGGGTATGCATTTGATACAGGCCTCAACTACTTTTCTCTAAATAAGTCGATATTTATATTGTATACAGCTTTTTTCTCGCTGTATTTTGGAGGCTCTTATATAGGATTATTCTTAAGATATAGAAGACAAAAAGGTATTGAAAAGGTTCAGACTAAAGCTATACTCTACGCCGCTATAACTAGTAGTTTTCTTGCAATGTTTACCAATTTAAGTTTGCCTTACTTTGGCGATATAAATCATCTTTGGCTAGGACCAGTCTTTACACTGTTTTACATCGGTATCGTTACTTTTTCCGTAATCAGACATAAATTATTCGATATCAAAATCGCTGCAGCTAGAGCCAGCGCTTATATATTTTCTCTCGGAATAATAATAATGATTTATGGCGGTAGTATCTATATTTTAGGTGAAAAAGTTTTTGGGGATAATGAAGCATCAAGAACAGTAGAGCGTTTTATATTTATATTGTTTGCAATTGTAACGGCGGCTATATTCCAGCCACTTAAAAAGTTTTTTGACCGTATTACTAACTTTGTTTTTTATCGAGACGCATACAATACAAGTGATTTTATTGGTGAACTTAATGCATTACTTGCTCAAACAACGAATCTAGACTCTTTACTCCTTCCAAGCGCTCGAATTATACAGAAACATATGCGTTTGGAGTTCGTAGTGTTTGGAATTAAAGAGACTTCTACTGTTCCGCGGAGAATCGTTGGTACTACCAAAAAAACTTTTAAAGAGTCGGATATTTCAGATTTACGTAAGTTTACAGCAAAAATTCAGCTACAAGTTATAAACGGCGAACACTTAAAGTCCAGCGAAAGGTCGAGCGCAAACTACGAAGTATCTAAGATATTAAGTCGCTATAATGTCTCAATCTTAGCCAGATTAACAGATCAACCTCTAAATGGGGCTGAAGGCGTAGGATATTTAGCGCTTGGTGGCAAAAAAAGCGGCAACATGTTTACCCCTCAGGATATTGAGGTGCTCGGAATAGTTGTTAACTCACTTGTATTGGGTATTCAGAACGCTCTTAGGTTTGAGGAAATAGAACAGTTCAATGAGACACTTCAGGAGAAGATTTACGTCGCAACCAAAGAACTTAAGCAAAGTAATGAGAAGCTTAAAGCGTTAGATGAGGCAAAAGACGAATTTATCAGCATGGCGAGCCACCAACTTCGAACACCTCTAACTAGCGTAAAGGGATATTTAAGTATGCTTGCCGAAGGCGACGCCGGGAAGTTAAACGAAACACAGAAGAAGTTTGTCGATCAATCATTTGTCAGCGCGCAACGCATGGTATACCTGATATCTGACCTTCTGAACGTGTCACGACTCAAAACTGGCAAGTTCGTTATCGAGAGAGTTCAGACGCATTTACCAGATGTAGTTGAACAAGAAATAGCCCAACTCTATGAAACTGCCGCCAGTAAAGGCATAAAGTTTGAGTACAAAAAGCCAGAGGAATTTCCGAGTCTAATGCTAGACGAAACTAAAGTAAGACAAGTCATAATGAATTTCTGCGACAACGCTCTATATTACACTCCAAGCGGCGGCAGCGTGACTCTCTCACTAGATGAATCTGCAAAACAGGTTAGTTTTACGGTTACTGATACCGGAATGGGAGTGCCGAAGTCGGAGCAGCATCACTTGTTTACTAAGTTTTATCGAGCTGGTAATGCTCGCAAAGTCCGCCCCGACGGCACTGGCCTAGGACTGTTTATGGCCAAGAAAGCAATCATCGCCCAAGGCGGTACCATGATTTTCAAAAGTGCAGAAGGCAAGGGAAGTACTTTCGGCTTTAGCTTCCCTAAAGATAATCACTTTATAGCTGTAAACAACCCCAAATAACCATAAGTAGTATAGCTTCATAATTGTATTGACAAACTAAACAGCTTGTGGTAGTATGTCATCCAGACATTCAACAAATTGGTTGGGTGGGATGTAATAAGTAATGGAGTTATAAGGAATAATTATGAGTGATAGAGATCAAGGTAATTTTGAGAATGACCCTTTTGAGGGTATGGACGCGGCAACAACCACAATTGAAGCCACTATTAATAATGTTACTGCTGAAAACGCACGTTTATCAGAAGAAAATAGTTATTTGAGAAATGAACTAGCTATAAGAGACCAAAGAATATCAAGTCTTGAGCAAACAGTAGGTTCTCTAGAATCACGTATCGAAAACTTAGAAGCATTGCTAAATGCAGACGTAGTTGACGGCGAAGATGTATACGTTGCAGGTTTAGGCGACGAAGATAATGCTGAAATTATATTAGAAAATGAAGCAGTAACGCGCCGAAATGATAATGTAAGAAACGTTCGCGGTTTCGGAGCTAACGGAAGTACAAGTGCCAACTTTGAAGGAACTTCCGTACAACGTAATCGTACAATTTCAGAAAGATTTAATGATTGGCGCGATCGTCGAAACGGCGGAGAATCCAATCGCGGCCGAGTCGTTAAGGGATTATTAGGATTAGCAGCATTAACTCTTGTTGGATCAGTTCTATTTAAAGCAGACCATACAGATCCTGCTTCAAATGAAGGAAATAATATTTGGCCAGTAAATGATCACGATAACAATGACAGTTATGGTCGAAGCATCGCTGACAGACTTCGTTTAGTAGACAACAGAGTCACCGGCGACTTAGATGAAGAATTTAATGTAGTTGCAGGAGCTAATACTGAAGATGCACCTGTTGCAGAAGCAGATATACAGGCAAATCCTACAACTATCGATCAAGAAGCTCTTGATCAGAAAATTGGTGCAATTAACGACATGACTCTAGGTGAACTTCAGTGGAACTACAGCAATGTAGTTACAGGTAACCTAGATGCTCATGAGATAGCCAGTGTCGAACTACTTCTTAATGACCCTAACCAATCAGCTACAAATGTATTTAACGTGCTACGCCGTGACCCAAATGCTTTAGCGATGCTAGAAGCTTGTACTAATGGCGGTACAGTGTCATTCGAAAACTGTGCTGTAGATACAGATGCAGAAGGCGCAGCTAACTTTGCAGAAGCTAACGAACTACGTGAAAGACTTAACAATATCAACCCTAACGATATCGAAGCACTACGTGCAAAAGCAATTATGAGCGAAACGGTAATCGCTAGATTAATGGGTGCGGATTTTCTAGGAACAAAAACTCACACAGGCCCATACAACACTACAAGTATTGTTGACGGCAAGTTTGAAAGCAGTGAGAACGATCGTACTAACGACGTATGGATTGGCTGGGCATTCACAGACGACGAAGGTAATGTCCACGAAAAGTGGTTACGAGTATGTATGCAGGATGTTAGCCCTGATGTTGTAGAAGTAGTAACTCCAGTCGAGGAAACTCCTGAAGAGGAAACTACTACGACTACTGCAACTACTGCACCACCAACTACTGCCGCTCCTACTACCACAACTCCAGGCACCACAACAACTACTCCTGGAACAACTACAACAACTACTCCAGGCACCACAACAACTACCACGCCTCCAACGACAACAACTACACCTCCTACAACTACCACTACTCCTCCAACTACTACAACTACCCCTCCAACTACAACTTTACCTCCAACAACCACAACTCCTGAGACAACTAGTACTCGTCCGGAAGTTACTGCTCCAGCATCTACAGTTTTGACGGGCGGGGGAAACGGTGGCGAGACTGACAACGATAATGATGCCGAAAACAATACAACAATTAGCCAGGTTCAATCACCTGAAACGACTCAAAGCACTGTTGCTTCAGTAGATAGTACTAACCCTGCTGGACCAGTAGTAATAGACTGACTTAACTAAGGAAATAAAGGAATATAACTATGAACGCACTACAATTTTTCAAAAACCTAAACAACAAAGTTAAATTAACCGTAGCCGCGATTGCAGCAGTAGCAGCAGTTGGCGTGCCGGCAGCAGTATTAGCTGGCTACGGACCTAACGGTGCCGATCGAGTCATCTATGATTTCAGCAACCCAGCTCAGCGTGAAGGCGCATTCGATGCTCCAAGATTTAACAGCTACATTAACACTAATGTATACGGCGACGAACGAGCTTTCCTTGATTCTAAGGAATGTGTCGTCAATGGTGCTGACTGTTACAAGCAAGGTGTTTCAGGCGGATTCGCTGACAAGCAAAATGCTGTAGTAGTTGGCAAAGAATATCTTGTCCGCGCTTATGTGCACAACATTGCCAACCCGAGCACTAACGACAACCCAGCAACTCCTGCACCAATGGACGGAGTAGGTGTCGCAAAGAACACGCGTATCCGATTCGAACTACCTGAAGGAATAGCTAATGGCTTTACCGCTCAGGCTCGGATCATGGCCGACAACTCAATCCCTCAGATGGTTTACGATACTGCAGATTTTGCTAACAGCGCACAAAAATTCGACATCGAATACGTTCCTGGTTCTGCTTACATCTTCAATGCTGCTCATTCAGCAGGATTACCACTTAGCGATAACATCATTAGCGCAAACGGTACACAAATAGGTTACGATCAGATGAACGGTGTTTACCCTGGATGTTTCGAATATTCATCTTTCGTAGTAGTCCGCGTCAAGGTTACAGCTCCTAGCATCGAAGTAAGCAAAGTAGTTTCTAAAATAGATATGCCAAAGCTTACAGATTCAAGCGAATCAATCAATGTTAAGCGCGGTGAAACAGTCAGCTGGAGAATTGACTTCAAGAACACTGGTACAGCTCAAATCAACGATGTTGTAATGCGTGATCCATTACTTGAAGGCCTAACTCTTGTACCTGGCTCAATCAAGCTAACAAATGCTAACGGCACTCAGACTTTGCCCGACAACGCTTTAACAGCAGGTGGCGTAAACTTAGGTGATTACACAGTTGCAGGAAACGGGGCAATCCGATTCCGCACAACTGTAAACACTAAAGACGGTGTCTGTGAACTTACAAACATCGCTTTCGTCCGCGCTATAAACGTCAAAGAAGTATCTGACTCAGCTCGAATCGTAATCGATGACTGTGCTCCGACTGCCAAGACTCCAAAATATGTATGTGAGGATTTGATCTTGCAGGTATTAGATAACAGCAAGCGCCAAGTTCGAGTAACTACAAAAGTTGCAGTCGAGCACGCTACTGTTAAGCATTACAGCTACGATTTTGGCGACGGCAACAAGATAGACATGACCGACAAAGCATCTGTAGATCATACGTTCGCAAAAGATGGAACGTACATCGTCAAGGTTAAAGTAGCCTTTGATGTAAATGGCCAGGTAAAAATTGTTGAAAGCGAAAATTGTGCAGCAAGTGTTACTTTCTCACCAAATGTATTGCCTGCTACAACAACTACGCCTAACGTTCTTCCTTCAACAGGTCCAGCTAATCTTGCGGTACTATTCATAGTAGTAGTTATCGTATCAGCTGCCGGTTACCAGGTTTACCTTAGCCGCAAAACTGCTTAGATAAAATAACTTTAAGCAAGTTTAATACCCCTCTAGTAATGGAGGGGTATTTTTTCCCCAACATAATAATGCTAAAGTTAATTGACAAATATCACAATGAGTAGTATAATTAAAAGTACAAATAATAATTTGGTGTGGAGCCAGGTTTAAGGAGTGTATTATGATCAAGCGATACCTATCGTCCATCAGGAAAGGTGTAGTTGCCGGAACTGTTATAGCAGTAAGCTTGCTTAGTGGCTACGCTTTAAAATCAACAAACACAAGCGCTCTTGATATAAACCGTAACTGTGACGCTACCGCAATCGTTTATTGTGGATCAACTAGTGTCGGCGAACTTATTACCGATTACAATACTCGTGACGGGGGCAGATACCCAGACATTCCAACTGTTTATAATCATTTCGGAATCAGCGCCTCTGATGTTCAGAATCTAGGCTCTAACTATAAAGTTGGTGAAGTCCGTAAAGACGGCACAGTATGGGTTAACGGGCAGCAGATTGGAAGCGGGGCAGTAACAGCGGGTCGTGTCTTTAGAACCGGCAGCACGGCTATCCCTGGTACTTCAGCCTATGAACGAAGTACTCAAGTAGCTTTTGCGGCTGATGCAATCGTTGCCTACATCGGATACGAAAATGGTGTTCCATCGTGGGCAATCATGCCAGGCTGTGGTAACCCTGTTAAATGGAATAAGCCTGACCTTAATATTGAAAAAACTGTCCGTAATGCCGCTAATACTGCTTGGGTAGAAAACGATACATTTGTTAATGGCAGCACGTTAACCTACCGCATGCTTGTCAAAAATAACGGTAGCTCCGCCGACACTAATGTAATTGTTAAAGATACTCTTCCTTCTTACAACACACTTGTTGCTGGTTCTGTGAAAGTTAATGGAGTAGCGAAAAGTACGGCTGGTGATGTATTAGTAACTAGCGGGCTAAATATTGGTTCGGTTAATGCTGGACAGACTGTAGAAGTTACTTTTCAGGTTAAAGTATCCGTGCCAACAACTAAGTGCGGCGACACTGCATTTACTAACAAAGTAGTTGTAGACGGCGCACTTACTCCTCCCGACGAAGATACTGCTGGCGGAAAGGTTACAGTAGTATGTGCCGCTGTGAAATGTGATTCGTTGACACTGAGCACCGCAACATTGAAGCTAGGACAGCCTATTACCGCGACAGCTGCCGCTACCGTAAGTGGCACCACAGTCACATCTTATGAATTCCGAGTAAATAACCAGGTTGTACAAAATACCGCAAGCAAGACGTACACCTTCACTCCGAATGCTGTCGGTGAGTACACTGTTAAAGTTACAGTAATTACACCTAACGGCAGCAATACAAATGCCAACTGTGAGAAAAAGCTTACAGTGACTCAGGATGTTGCATTCATATGTAAATCTTTGACTACTGTTAAATACGGTTTAAAGATGGGCGAATCTACAACTTTAACCGCTACAAGCCAACTACTTAATTCGACTTTAAGAAGCTACGAGTTTAAGGTTAACGGTCAGGTAGTACAAAATACCACTAGCAGTACCTATAATTTTTCTGCCGACAAAGCCGGTGAATATACAGTGAGCGTGACTGTTATAACTGACAAAGGTAGCAATACAAATGCTAACTGTATGGTTAAAATTAACGTCGCAGAAAATCCAAAATGTCCTTACAATCCGGCATTACCTGTAGATAGCCCAGATTGTAAAAAGCCTGAAGTTTGTCCATACAACCCTAACTTGCCAAAAGACAGCCCTGACTGCAAAGAGCCACAACAGCCTCAAGTCTTAACTGCTGTTACTCCTCCGCCCGTACAACCTCCAGCAGCATTACCAGATACTGGAGCAGGTAGCGCCGCTGCCGGACTGTTCGTAACAGTTACTATAAGTTTTGCAGTAGCCCGAAGCGTGTTCATGCGCAAGATGTCTCTTTAAAACAATTATTTAGCCTCATAGTAGATTGCGAGAATAAAAAAGATATGTCCCGTTACGATACTGCAGTAATTCTAGGCTACAGGCCGCTTAACGGAGAGACTTGGCAACCTCCTACGCATATTACCAATAGCTTGGACAGGTCCGTTGAGCTTTTTAACGAGGGTAGCATTCAATCTATTACAGTATCTGGGAACAGGACTATTAACTTCGACGTACTTAATATTGCGCAGCCATTTAAAGAATGCGATAAAATGGCCAAATATTTACTTACAAACTGCATACCAGACGATGCCATTCAGCGTGAATCAGAATCAAAAGACACAATTAGTAATATCTACTATCTTAAAAGACAAATATTGATGCCAAGAGAGTTACGTAATCTTCTTTTCATAGCTGCAGAATCGCGGCTGGAGCGTATTAAGTTTCTTTGTGAAAGAATACTGGGCTCAGAATACCGGCTGGACTTCGAACCGGTTGAGTACAAACCCGAAGAAGTATCACAAAATGAGCAACTCACTTTTGCAGAACAGTCTGATTTTTTAGCTCCGATGAAGGATGGTGATGATGCCTGGTTAGAGGGAAAGTTTTACGATGATCCCTATTATGTTGCTGTAAAAAACAGAGTTGTAGAGCGTGCAGCGGATGAACCGTTACTCTACTTAGCAAATCCAGCTTGGCGACCCGCAGAATAAGTGCACTTACCTAGTTCTAGGCAATGTATTTGCTAGTGTCTTAAGCAGTTTTGTGCTAGACTACGATTAAGTTATCGAGTAGTTTGACTGACCGCTCAAAATCTATTTCCACCCAGCAACAATGTTGGGTGGTTGTATTTTTACCCCTGTTGTGCTAAGATTTTCAAGTGCTAAATAATTTTTCAAAAAGTAATTCCGATTGCTTTTTGGGAGGAGGCGGCTTTGTGGGAACACCTGAAGCGACGAGCGAACTTGTTTCGTCGGCGGTTCAGGTGCGAGCACAATCACACGCCGACGAAGGTCCCTTCGTCTATCTTGCAAAATGCCAGTGGCGTTTTGCAAGAGAAACTTTCTGATTTGAAACTTGTTTTAAGTCAAGAAAGGTCTGGGGCCGCAGGATGTGGCAGGACACCAGGCTGCCCTAACCTTTACAATATACTTATAAATGAACCCATGGTTTAATTTATAAATAAGGTCCCTTCGTCTATCGGTTAGGACACCAGGTTTTCATCCTGGCAAGAGGAGTTCGACTCTCCTAGGGATCACCAAAAGAGACACATTCATCTGAATGGTCTAATTTTTACTGAAGTCAGCTTGTATATTAGAATTCATTTGTAAGACATAGTGTTTATGGTAGAATTACGTCATATAATAATAAAAATAACTTCAGGAGAAGATAAAAATTATGAAAATATTAACTAAGCTTTCCTTGTTATCGATACTTTTAGGCGTCCAGCTAGTTGCAATTGCACCCGTTGCTAATGCAGCTACCTCGCCGGATCTTGGTGCTGCCAAGTCATTCGTCATTCTCTCAGATACTTATACAAATACCCTCCCCGGGACTACGCTGACCGGAGATTTAGGCTATACAACGCCGCCTGCACTTATGCCTACCCTAAACGGAACTACACATGCTGCCGACTCGACGTATAATCAGGCAGGGATCGACCAGGGCACGGCACTCTCCAATCTTAACAGCCAACCTTGTACTTTTAATTTTGCGCCTGGTGCTATTGACCTGGCTTCCGACACTACTCATGGTCCGGTCGGTGTTTATACTCCTGGTGTCTACTGTATAACTGGAGGTGATTCAGTCGGCGGCGGCGGGACTATTACTCTTAGTGGCGCCGGTACGTACATATTCCGAGTGGACGGGGCGCTCTCCACGTCTGCCAACTCCGTTGTGTCGGTAGCGAATGGGGCGTCAATTTGTGATGTCTGGTGGACTCCAACGCAGGCGACGACTTTAGGTGCAAACTCGACATTCTTAGGCACGGTCATTGCCGCATCAGGCAACACGGTCGGCAATAATGTTAACTGGACGGGTCGAGCACTTTCATTTGGAGGTACTGTTTCTACAGCGGCCGATACAATCTCAGCTCCGAACTGTCCGGCTGCTGCTGTCACTATACCCGGATTGCCTAACACTGGGCTCGGTGAACAGTCGAGTAATACTCCAAGCCTCGTATTCGGAGTGGCCGCAGTCGTATTGAGCATTACAG
>JALYSF010000019.1 GCA_030854905.1 bacterium | reverse complement strand
GACGCTGCAACAGCAAACAACCGGACAGTTGGATGTCAAAAAGCAGGTTTGCGACGGCTCTGGTAGCTTTAATGATTTCGTCAAGAATAATACGGATGCGTGTAGATAGTTAGCTTCTCTCAGGTAGATAGCTCCAGTTCCGCAAAGCGCCCCTTAGGGCGCTCTTTTGCGCCTTCATTTCTTTAGTCGTAAAGAAATGAAGCAAAGAAACGACCCCAGCTTCAAACTCTTGATGCTCTCATCGTCAAAGTGCACAATGCTCGGGTAACTCGGTATAGGATTACCAATTCCTCAGACACTCCCTCACTCTAATTGTGCTTTTGACATTCGAATCCTCAGGAGTTCGAAGAAAGGGTAGTAGCCTCGAGCTTCTATGACTGTAGCTAGCTGCCCGCTCTGAGTGAGTTCGGGTAGATGTAGTAATAAATAAGTGTACTAGGTCGCTGAAGCTGTTTGAGTACTTTTAGTGCTAGCAGCACTAAAAGTGCGAGTTCTGCAGGCGAACTTATTTATTACCACAGCTACGCCGCATCGAGGGAAACGCGGGTCAGTTTTTTGCATACTTTTTTGCTGATTCAAAAAAGTATGACACAAGCAAGCTACGAAGTAGCGTTGTGGTATTGCTATTACGATTATTGTGCGAATTCTCATACATTTCTTGTTAGAAACTTTATAGCATAAGCGTAATACCTTTGAGAAAATATTGGTAGCATGGGCGAAATATCGCATGTTGAAGGGGGTTTATGTGCCGACATTAACTAAAGTGGGCGAACCAGATGATTTTGACAGACAATTTGAAGTTATGTTTGGCATTGATGAGCTTGAACGTTTAGCCAACGCAGGTAGAGTCCTAGAAGTAGGTAAAGGAGTTCTCAATAGTGTCGTTACTGGCTTTGGACGCAAAGTCGGCAGAACTGCTACTGATCATATTGTTTTTACAAATCCCGCATTTAAAAGGGCCGATAATGGAGTATATTACTTAAGCTAACAACCTATTGCGCTAGAGGCTATTCTGTGATATAATTAGTAAGTTATGGATAATTCACGGGTTAGGTGGGCAATAGTATCACTTCTCATACTTATCCTTCTGATACTTAGTATCTGGGGCGTATTCAGTATTGCTAGACGACTTTTCAGTTCAGGGTCTAGTCAGAACAGTTCTCAAACTGTTGAGCCTCAGGATAAATTAGACGATTATAATAGGCCGGGCGTAATAGTCACTTATGAGCTACAGGGCCCAGTTGTCGCAGAAACTGAACATACTTCTTATAAAATTATCATTGGTAGATCAGAGCGGATAATGCAAGTAATGAGAGGGTATACAGGCACCGTCGAACGCGAACAACGTTATTCAAACGATGAAGCATCGTATGCGGTATTCTTGAAATCTATTGCAACCGCAGGTTTTGATGCCAAAAATAATTCAAAACAAGAAGACGAAAGAGGAGCCTGTCCATTAGGCCGTAGATATATATATTCTATTAATGATAACGGTATGGACGCTTTCAGAACATGGAACACAAGTTGCGGCCCGAATCTTGGTAACTCCGCAGCAGGTACAGTAATCAGAACTCTATTCCAAAAACAAATACCAGATTTCAATGTACTTACCGCAAATACAACTTTACGTTAGTAATTAGGATACAATATTAGTCGATGATTAAAGCAGTAATTTTTGATTGTTTTGGGGTGGTTATTACAGACACCTTGGAGTCGACCTACACAAGGTTTGGCGGAGATTTTCAAAAGGATCTCAAGGAAATTATTGAAATCTGTCGAAAATCTGACAAGGGAGAAATCTCAAGTTCAGCTCCATATTTTGCGCAGTTGCTTGGAGTCACCGAATCAACATATACAACGGCAATCGCAGAAGGAAGAATAGTTAATCAGGAGCTGCTCGATTACGTAAACGAATTAAAAAAAGACTACAGAGTGGCAATGCTTTCTAACGTGGGCAAGGGCAGGTTACCACAAATTTTCGGTGAAGGATTCCTGGAGAAGTATTTTGAGTTAATTGTTGCGTCAGGAGATATTGGCTATGCCAAGCCCGAGGCGAGCGCATATGAATACGTTGCTGAGAAGCTGGGCGTACGTTTGGACGAATGTGTTTTCACTGATGACAGACCAGAATACATAGAAGGCGCGGTCGGTGTTGGTATGAAAACTATTTTATTTAGTAATTTAGAGCAGTTCAAAAAAGACCTAACACGTATACTAGAGTAATGATTAAGGCGATAATTTTTGATTGTTTTGGGGTTTTAACGACTGATGCTTGGCTACCATTCAAATTCGAAAAATTTGGCAATGATCCTGAAAAGTTTGAGGAGGCGGGCAGGTTAAATGCACTCTGCGACAGCGGCCGAATAAGCTACGATCAGTTCACTCAGTTAATTGGAGATCTGAGCGGATATTCAGGTGCTCAAATAAATAAAATAATAAGTAAGAACATCGCTAATACCGAACTACTTAGTTTTATTAAAGAGCATCTAAAGCCACTGTTTAAATTAGGACTTCTTAGTAACGCCGGCGCTAACTGGCTGGATGAACTCATCGGAAGCAGTAACGTTGTGCTATTCGATGTTATTAATCTGTCGTGTCAAACTGGTTATATTAAGCCGAATATATCAGCATATACCAACATACTCTTCGATTTAAAGATTGATAATCCTGAAGATTGTCTGTTTATTGACGATCAAGAGCGTTATTGTGACGCCGCAAAAGCATTAGGCCTACAAGTTATTGTTCATAAGTCGAATCTAAGTACCGTCGAACAGATTAATAATTTATTAGCTGCCGAATCTGATTCTTAGAGGCTTATCAAGATTACAAGCGGACTCTATCTGCTGTTTTTCGAGTTGCAGGTTACTTGCCAGTGAAGCACTTGGCACAGCTAATACGTAAGATCTTGGTGTCACAGTTACTGAACAGTCAGAGTCGTATTGCTGCTTTACATAATCACGAATTGCTTTCAGCTGTGGCGGCTCTGTAAACGAGTTGTTGCTAATCAAATCCTGTAAATTATCCATGTTTACATTATAGACCTAAAAAAGTATTAGCTTTTTGAAAAAAGGCGAGTACAATTTGAGGAAACAACATAAATTTCAAAACAATGAACAAACCAACACCCGTAAAACACGAATCATGGAGATTAGATCAAAAATCTCCATCATGTGACGTTTACATGCCAAAAGATAAACAGCTAGCAACGGCCCATCGAGAACAAGATGGGTCGTTTTTTATTGTTCCCGGTCTCGGCAGCGTTAAGGCCGATTACGGTAAATTGGGACGGTGCTTGGCAGGGATGGGTTACACCGTTTACTCACCAAACTGTAATGAGCCGGTTAGTAATAGTGAGCGTCGAGGTGCATTAGATAGGCGGGCTGAAACAGTTGTTGAATCTGTTCGAGAATGGGGAGGTGAAGGGGCTAGGTTGCTTCCACATTCTTTAGGTGCGCCAGTCACAGTAAAGGCACTTTTCGAGCTTGGCGTAATTCCAGACAGTGCAAATAAGAAACTTGAGCGTGCATGCGGAGGGAGTATTCTCTCAGCAACTTTTATGCAGCCTGCTGGTTTTGACAGGCATGGATATACCGACTTTTATAAGGGCCTGAGGTTTTATTTCGGCGAAGCAATTCCCAGAACAGCAAAACTGTTGCCAGATTTATTTAGGGACCCAAGAGATGTATACGAACGGCTGGATATTGCACAAAGAAGAAAGGAAGTTCAATCACTTTGGGACTTACCTCGTGACTTTATGGTGAATGGCATTGCAGCAGCCCATGCGGGCGGCTTAGCAATGAGCTTCTTACTTGGCCCCAAAGACAAATTAACCAGGCCGGAGCCAATTCGGAGTAGCGTTGAGCCTATATTGGGGTCCAATAATGTGATTGATATACATCCTAAAGCCGGGCATTTATCTGCTCAGACACATCCCGACCATGTAGCAAATTTGATATTAGCAAATACGGTATCCCGGAGTGGTGATTTTACATTAGCTCAAGCAGCTTAACTGATACAATGTTTTTATGCCAGAGTTGCCAGAAGTAGAAACTGTTCGTAGTGGCCTGAGTAAGTTATTGCCTAATCGTACAATTAAAAGTATTACTCACGATTGGGATAAGTCATTTCCTAATCCAAAGAGTGAGGTTAGTCAATTTGCTTTAGGTTCTACAATAACTGGCATTAGGCGCCGAGCTAAGGTGTTAATGATTGATATGAACACAGAGTATAGTTTTGTTATTCACCTTAAAATGACAGGACAATTGGTTTTTGTTGGCAAAAACCAATTGAACGAAGAACGAAGTACGACGAATGTTGAGACAGGAAATTCCCGTAGTTCATCGTTCAGCGTTCATCGTCCAAGCGCTTCACCAGAGCGTTTTGGCGCAGGGCACCCGAATGACTCTCTCGTCAGCAAATTACCAGACAAATCTACACGGGTTATTGTTGAATTTAATGACGATAGTAAACTATTTTTTAACGATCAGCGTAAGTTCGGCTGGATGAAACTTATGCCAACATTATTAATATCTGAAATAGATTTCATGAAAAGGGTCGGCCCCGAGCCACTGGAAGCGGAATTTACATCGAGTATATTATTTGAACGATTACAGAAACGTAAAAATAGTAGTATTAAAGCAGCATTACTTGACCAGACTGTCTTGGCCGGTATCGGAAACATATACGCAGACGAAAGCTTGTGGGGAGCAAAAATTCATCCTGCTACGCTAGTTAATAAGCTCAGGAAAAAGCAAGTAAACTTACTTCATAGCGAAATAATATTTGTATTAAAGCTGGCGATAGAAAAAGGAGGAAGCACAGACCGAAATTACGTTAATGCAGAGGGTAAGAGGGGAAGTTATATCGATTTTGCTCGGGTTTTCCGAAAAGAAAACACGCCTTGTCCTCGTTGTTCAACTATAATCATTAAAACTCGCGTAGCGGGTCGTGGCACGCATTTATGCCCGATCTGCCAGACAGTCTAATTTGTTCAGGTTTTGAGTTTCTTAATTAATGATATAAGTGCACCACTATTATCAACTCTGTTATTTGCACGGGTAAGTCCTTCGCCTACACGAATAGTGTAGGCATTTTTAGGACTAACTTTGAACATATCTTCATCGGTGTAATCATCGCCGGCTATCAGTACAAAATCTGGAGCATCGTTCAATAGTGATCTAACAACAGTACCTTTATTTATGATCTTGGATTTAACCTCAATTATCATTTTGCCAGAATATACTCCTAAGTTCGTGCCGACCAATTGCGCCTTAAGAAGCTGTCTTAGTAGTAATGCACTAGCTGCACCTTGAGATTTAGGAACTTGTCTGTAGTGCCACACAAGAGCATTGGTTTTTTCTTCTACAAATGAATTCGGTGTAGCTGTTGCCATTCGGTTCATCGTACGCAGTACGCCAATTTTCCAAGACTTTGAAAGAAGTGCTGATTCGTGCCACTTATTATCTGATTTACTGAAAGCACCGTGTTCGGCAGCGAGGGTGATAGGTAAATCGCCAAGCCAACTATCCAGATCTTTTTTAGAACGACCACTTACAACAGCAAGTTTAGTGTTTGGTAGTTCGGAGAGTCTTTTTAACGTGCTTTTAAGATTTTTAGTAGGCTTAGCCAGTTCCGGAAGATCTACAATTGGTGTAAGTACTCCGTCATAATCAAATATAAGAAGTCTATTTTTCGCGTTTTTATAATCAGCTAGGATCTTTTGCTCTATGCTCGCATTAATTTTTTTGGCCAATGGAAGCGGGTTTTTGGCAGGTGTGTTTAGTTTGCCGACAAATTTCTTTGCCCAGTCCTGAACTGTGTTTTGAGACAAATGTTTTTGCATTATCCCTAACCGTTTTTTCAGTTCGATGTCTGGCATTGTCAGAGCTTGATGTAGTGCTCCAACCAACGAATTGTGATGTCTAGGGTTAACCAAAAGTGCATGCTCTAGCTCTTCGGCAGCACCAGCAGTTTCGCTAAGAATTAAAACACCTTTACGATCAGGTTTACTAGCAATAAACTCCTTTGCTACCAAGTTCATTCCATCTCGTACTGGAGTCACGAAAGCTATATCCGCCATCTGGTAATATGCACTTATTTCATTAAAATCCATTGTCCTATACATGTAGTCGATAGGCAGCCATTTTTTGGTGCCGTACTTCTGGTTTATGTCGTTTATTAAGCCGTCAATCTCAGTTTTTAGATTCTTGTAAGCTTTTATTTCTGTTCTTGAAGGTGCTACCAACATCGCCATCACAACCTTGCCCCTTAAGTTAGATTTTGATTCAAGTAGTTTGCCAAATGCTTTAATTTTGTGCGGCAAACCTTTACTAGGGTCTAAGCGGTCATTAGTAAAAATTAGTCTCTTATCCCCGTATTTTTTCCGAAGCGTAGCGAGGTTTTTCTTGACTTTAATACTGCTGCTTAAAGAGGTAAATCTTTTGTAATCAATTCCCATTGGGAATTCGGCAATAAGTGAGGTTCGTCGGCCGTTGACGACTGCGTTTTCATTAACTTTACCGGCTCCTTCTATATCAACATTTTCTAAGAAATTATTGCAGTAATATTTAGTATGAAACCCTACTAAATCCGCTCCCAAAATCCCGCGCAGCAATATTAATCTTTCGTCAATTTTTGAGTAATAATTTGTAGCCGGGAAGGGTATGTGCAAAAAAAAGCCGATTTTTGCTAGTGGATATTTGCTTCTAAGAAGCCTTGGCACCAGCATCAGCTGATAATCATGTATCCATATTGTTTTACTTTTTTTGGCATAATGATCGACTGCACCGGCAAATATACTGTTAACATTTTCATAAGCTTTGTACATTCCTACCCGGGCTTTATCGGCTGTCAAGTTATGAAAAATAGGCCAAAGCACACTGTTGCAGTACCCATTATAATAAGCCTCAATCTGCTTCTTAGTCAGATATACTGGGTAACAGTTGTGTTTTTTGAGCTTACTTGCAATTGTCTTCTTGTCGTTTTCGGTAAGGTCGTCGCTAGGTATACCAGGCCACCCGATCCACTTAGTTTGTGGGTCTTTGGTGTAGCCAGCTAGGCCCGTAGCTAAACCGCCGATGCTGGGGTACACCTCAATTCGGCCGTCTTCATTTTTTTTAATGCTCACCGGTAGCCTGTTAGAAACAATTGTGATCGCTGGCATAAAATTTTTGGACTTCCACCAAGTCTCGAATTCTCCTACAGTGCTACTATAGCACTGTAGGCGCCCTTATTTTGTAAAAAAATTTACGAGCTCTTACTTAAGCTTTATCACTTTACGCATATGTCTAAACGCTATACGCTAGTTGTATGGTAACGATTATTTGCGGTGATAATTCTTGGGGGATAAGTAAGAAGTCTGCTGAGTTAATACAAAAATTTGTTCAGGTTCACGGTAGCATTGCGCTTGAGGAGTTTGAGGGTGAACAAACTAGTTCAGAGCAACTCAAGAATGCACTTACTAGCTTGCCGTTTCTAGCTACCAATAAACTAGTAGTTGTCAGAAGGCTGTCTGAAAATACTGACCTAGTTAATGGTATTGAAACTATTTTGCCGCTTAGTGATGACACCACAGATTTGTTGATTATCGAAGCAGCACTGGATAAGCGCAAAAGCTATTATAAAATTCTAAAAAATCAAAAAGGTTTTCAGGAATTACAGGCTATTTCAGGTTCAGCTCTAACTACTTGGTTGGTCGGCGAGGTCAAAAATTTAGATGCGCACATCACTCCGTCAGATGCACAGTATCTCATAGACAGAGTAGGGCAGGATCAGTCGCTTCTATCTAATGAAGTAGATAAACTCGCTGCATATGATGACAAAATTACCCGAGATTCAATCGATTTATTGACCGAAGCTACGCCCGAAAGTACTATATTTGAGCTTATGTCAGCTGCGTTTTCTGGACGTCATAAAACTGCACTAATGCTTTACGAACAGCAGCGTCAGCAAAGAGTAGAACCTTTCGCAATTCTGAATATGATGACATGGCAACTTCACCAAATGGCTTTAGTAAAGACATGTGGCTTTTCTAATCCTAATGATATAGCACGAGCTTGCGGAATCAGCCCGTATGCAGCAGGTAAATCAGTGCAACTATTAGTGGACAAAAATATACGTAACTTACTTGAAACAGCTAGCACATTAACCGAGATAGAATATCGCACAAAAACTAGTTCTTATGATATTGATCAGGCGCTGAAGACGCTTATAGTTTCGCTTTAATACCTTTTCGCAAAGCTATTTCATAGCTTTTTTGCGCCTTCATTTCTTTAGTCGTAAAGAAATGAAGCAAAGAAACGACCCGCGTTTCCTTCACATGACGTATCTACTGTCAAAACGAGGCTCGCCTGCAGAACTCCTCCTAAAGAGCCACTGGCTCTTTACTTCGTCAGACAGCTTCGGCGATCAAATACGCCTCGTTTTCACAACATCTACTCAGTTCAGTCAGAGCGGGTAGCCGCTCGCTGAGTAATACCCGCGATTCGCTATTGCTAATTATGTAAAAATTTGCTATAATAGGTAAGTTAATTAAAAACAAATAGAAAAATAAAAATGTCAGAATTACCGCACGATTATCATCCTGAAGATATTGATAGGTTTGCTCGTTTTAACGAGCTAGCGGGTATTGAGATAGCAGATCCTACTGAACGGGTACAGGCACTTTCAACTATTGGAGCGGAAGCTTTTCTGGACAGACTATCAATCGCCAACGGTTTACTAAGCGGTGAAGAGAAGTTTACTAGGTGGACAGGTGAGATTTCGGGTGCGACTGTTTCGAGCCCTGTCTTAGGTACGGACCTGGAGCCACCAGATAATGCTATGGAAATGTTTATTGGTTATTTCGCTAATTTACAAGCAGAGCTTGAGCCTTCTGAAGAAGGATTGGAAAAGGCTGCTGCAGGGATGTATTTTGCTATTATTGGAGCGCATATTTTTGAAGACGGAAACGGCCGTTTAGCTCGCAGTGCATATCATCTTATAAGGCACGGCAAATTACCTGATGATCAGAAAAAAATTATTGAACGCCAAGAAAATACTATTTTAGCTGCACGAAATGCAAACACTGAAGCCATAAAAAGATTATTTAATAACGAGGGCTACGAAAAGGATAAAGATTATGAATATCTTGACGATCTTGCTGCTGACGAGGAAGAGGAATTTTCAGGTATATTCGTTGACCGTGGAAGAACTCAGCAACTGAAATATATAGCAGCTAGAAGAGTAATGGAGCAAGCTGGTGCCTGGGAAGCTAGGGGCGCAAAACTAATTGGTATGAAAAATTGGCCAGAGAATCGTCTTAAAGAGTATCAAAACGAGTATGCCACTATTAGACAAGATTGGTACATCGAATTTATTAAGACAGGCGAACATTTTCATGACTATTTTGCAAATTTGATTGACCCAGTCATTGCAGTCGAGTAATTAACATGAAATATTAAACAAAAAAATGACAGAAATTAGAAATTCACCAGAAGCCCCTAGCCACTCGTTCGAGATTATGCAGACCAAACTCGGGGTTAAAGGTATGGCTATGCTAGACGATCAGCTGACAGTCTGGCGAGATTTAAGTGATAGAGAAATTAATAGTCCACTTAAAGATCGGTTGCGTAATGGCGATACGACTCTTCCTGAAGGAACATTACTTCATGGAATGGGCTTGCATAGTTTTAACGAAGATGCACTGAGAAGCATTTCCGAAAAGGGAATCGTAAGTGGTGAACTTATAGGAGCTGTTGAAGACGCCGAAACTCACGGATGCGCTGATTTCTTCCGTGTTCCACAAGAAACGGACATTGCCAGTTACTTAATCGATGCAAAAACGCCAATTATGACGGGTCGTATACGTAGCCAAAAAGGCGAAAGACTTTTAACTGGTGGCGTAACTTTTATTGTTGACCCTAATGCAGAAGGAATGGATAAGCTTCTTCAACATGATGGTTACAGGGATCCAGAAATGTCTGACTTTATTAGGACGCCCAGGGGTAGGACTGAAATAGATACTGCCGCTATTTTAGGGGGTGTGCCTAAAGGTGCAATTTCAGGAATAGTTTTAAGTGATAGGCTATTAGAGCAATCAGGAGTAAGTGCACTCGTACATGAATTATTCCCCGATACACCCGTTTTCGACCAAAGAGCGAATACTCAGCTTGAGCAGAACGTCGCCTAAATAAAAACCGCCTAGCTAAGTCGCTATTGCTAATTTAGTAAAAATTTGCTATAATATATGAGTTAATTAAAAACAAAAATATGACCGAACACATTTCATCGCAACCACCAAATATCGCCGAGATACAATCAGCGGGCATAGTGCCTTCATTGCAAACCAATCTGATGAATTGGGAATCATGTATCACGCGGCTTGAGCACGATATCGATTCTTACAGGGGTACCAATCAATCGCCAGAATGGTATTTGGATTGGATGAATGGCCTGAATGACGAAACTACAACAAGTCAAAACATGGTTTTTCAATCAACGTTCAAACGCCAATTAGAGGCGACTGAAGATCAGCAAGATCAAATACGAGCTGCCGACATTTTCGTAGAACTATACTTGAGAGACAAAAAGCTTAATACCGAAATCTACGGAGAAAACCGTCATCAGGTCCCTACAATTGATGCGTTAATTTCAATTTTGGGCGAGGATATGGTTGCAGCCCTTGCTGCCGGAGATGATCCGAATAATATACGTGAGCTATGTCTTACTGAAGCGGCTACTGAGAATGTATGTGTAACTCCACAGCTCAAGGTTCTAACGGCCGCCTACAACGTGGATTCACCGACAGAACTCTATGGCGTTACCATTGCAACAGCTCAGGAAGAGCGTCTCCAGCAGCTTTTAAGATCTGGTAATGTTCAAAAGTGGATCAGATTTCTTGACGAAGATAGGACGGAGGGTTACAAGGAAAATCAGCACGCTGCATTAGAATGGATGAGCAAGGCCGTTGCTTTGGCTGCTGGTATAGGCCAAGATGTCGCCAGGAATTACTGTTTCTCTGGTTCGCGTAAGTACAACGAACAGGATAATCTCCAAAAAATATTGGAAAAATTCGATTATTTTGGAGTGAGCAGGTTAAATAACTTATCAGATATGTTTGGCATCTATGGCTTAGAGTCCTATACAATTGCTCAGCTGGAAGCCATGGAAAGGATTATTCGTGATCCTGAAAGCGAGAGTCATAGGCTTGCCGAGCACGATGTGCAGGTACTTATGTCTAATCGTTTTGGAGACCACAATGGCGTAATGAGTGGTAATGCCGATATGATTGATGATGGGGATCAACGGACCATATTCTTTGAGCTTACGACCATGGGTGATATTTATAGAAATTTTTTAAAACTAAAGAGGATTGGTATTCATCCGTCGACACTAGTGCTTGCAGCCCACAGTTTAGAGGGTAAATTTGTAGTTTCTGACGACAGAGATCCTCAGCTTAGTAAGTTAACTATAGCTACTGTGACTGGCCGGGCTTTAGTCGCACAGGCCCATGCCCAGGCTGGCGGTAAGCTAAGCATCGAAGGAGCTGAGGCTCAGGCATATGCATTGCATGGCATGACAGGCGCAGCCAGAATCATGAACGATATGATGCGGCCAAGTAAGGGAAGGGAAGACCCGGATGTCGGACGAAAAAAGATTATATTCCAAGCATGTCATTTAGGTACAGAAGTTCCGGTGCATGATTTAGATGAAAATGGCGATAAAGCAGAGGTAGACAAGCAGTCAGTAGTGAGTCAGTTGGCTGCGGATTTAGCTACTCATGACGTGGATGGCGTCGATATTTTTGGCGCCGTTGGCGGAATGCAAATGAAAGCAGGCGAAAAGGGAGTGGGCTTTACTGGTGCTCCTACAGTGAGCGATGGAGTGTTTGAGAGGGTAGCTATGCCATCCGTTAAGGCTTCGGTCGATTACGGCAAAGTAGAATTATCGCAAGTTGATAAGATTGCGCTTCGCAAGTAGTTATTAAAGTATCGCTTAATTTGCAGCACGGCTGCGGTCGAATGGTTACTTTTTCTTACTGCTTTTCTTGGCTACAAGCTTTTTAGAAGGAGCTTTTTTGGTAACAGACTTCTTTGGTGAAGCTTTTTTGGCTACGGTTTTTTTGGCAGTAGAGCGCTTTTCAACTTTAGCACCGCTGGCTTTGGCGGCACGGCTGAGTTGTGATTTTTTACGGGCGGCTCGCTTCTTGCTGACAAGGCCTTTTTTGACTGCTTTGTCGATGTTGCTTTGGGCTTTGCTTCCAGCAGAGGAAACGTTTTTCTTTCCAGTTACTGCTGCGTGAAAATCTTTTAAGGCACTGCGCAATGAACGCTTGGTTTTGCTATTGCGTACAGAGGCTTTTTTTGCGACTCTAACGCGCTTTTTAGCTGATTTAATAATTGGCATTTATGATCCTTACTTATGATTGAATTTTTAAATTATTGCTAAAAATACAATATATCAAATTGGGTGTAGACACAAGCGTTTCATTGTGATAATCTGCAAAGGTAGTTTCTACAAACAAACATATAAAAATGGAAAAATCACCACTTCAACAGATAGTTGAACGCTTAAAGCAAGCCAATACCGTGCTTGTTACGGTCAACAAAAACCCGACTGTCGATCAGCTGGCAGCCTGTATTGGGTTAACTCTTTTTATAAATAAAATGAATAAGCACGCTGCTGCCGTTTTTAGCGGCCAGGTGCCTCAAAATATCTCGTTTCTAGAACCAGATAAAACCTTAGAAGTTAACACTGACAGCCTACGCGATTTCATTATTTCTTTAGACAAAGAAAAAGCCGACAAACTTCGCTACAAAGTCGAAGACGACGTAGTGAAGATCTTTATAACGCCGTATAAAACATCTCTAAGTCAGGAAGATTTTGATTTCACACAAGGCGATTTCAATGTTGAAGCCGTCGTAGCACTCGGAGTTACCAATCGTGACGAGTTAGATGAATCAATCGTTGCACACGGCCGCATACTACACGATGCAACTGTAATAGGTATTTCTATCGGAGAGATAAAAAGCGAACTTGGCTCGATTAACTGGCATGAACCCGCCGCCAGTTCTTTAAGTGAGCTAGCCGCCAGATTATGCGCGCAGATAGATTCACATAATTTTGATGGCCAGATTGCTACGGCGCTCATGACAGGCATCATTGCCGAAACAGATCGATTCCGAAACACGAAGACAACTCCTCAAGTCATGCAACTTAGTGCTCAATTGATGGCCGCCGGCGCAAATCAACAGCTGATCGCCGATAAATTAGAGGAGCCACCAGAAGAACCAGAACCTATAGGCGGGTTAGACATAGGCGCAGGCCAGCCAATTATTGAAACTAGTGAAAACCTAGAACAAGCCGATGATATTGTTGTGGATGAGAATGGTAGCTTGTCGATTAACCATAATGAATCGCTAAATGAAACTGAGGATAAACCGCTCGATGAATCTAACGGTAGTTCTGATGAAGCTAATTCCGACAACAAAAACAAAGAAGACAATCCTAGCGAGCCTGAGAATGAAAGACACGAAGAAGTCACTCGTCAAAGAATCGAAACGCGTCCTGCCGATGATGTGCCGCTAACTTCCAACACTAAACCCGAGCAAGACCTAAATGAGCCGTCCACAGATGGATTATCAATACCGCCTTCGAATAATGTGCCACTAATGACAAGAGGCAAAATTATTCAGCCTCCTTCACCTGAGCCAGAACCTCTTACCTTGGAACCTCCAACTCCGGAACCTTTAGCTCTACCTGTACTAGATGAAGTAAAGCCAGAAGAACCAAGTGTGCCGCAAGTTCAGGATGCTTCGCCGCCGTTGGTTTTGCCAGAGCCTGTAACAGAGGAAAAACTACCAGAGCAGACCCCACTTGAGCCTGCAAAGCCGCAACCGGCCGACACTCTTGAGGAAATAGAGAAGCTAATTGGCAGTACTCATGCCGCAATAGCTCCAGAAGATAAAAGTATAGATGAAAGTGAAGCAAGACAGTCAGTTAGCGAGGCGACTGCGGAACAAGTCAAATTAGAGCCCCCGGCTTCGCTAAATGCATTGCCGGCAATTGAGAATATTAATACAGCGCCGCCTGCTGCCGTCCCGCCAACTCCTGTAGTACAAGACCCTAATTCTCCACCGCCTCTTCCTCCACCGATGATGACTCCTCAATTCTTTGATACGGACGGTTCCGTTCACGATCCCTATGCCAAATAAAGTAGGGGCTTGCCCCTCCTACGCGCCAAGACTGAAATAAATTCAGATCTTGGGCTGTCCACCCCCGCTTTCGTAATGCCTTAGGCGACATTACGAAACGACGAGCCAAAGACTCGCTTATAACTACGGGGAAGGGTAGAAGGTTGATTTAGTGATTCGTAGTTAATATGTACCCTATGCCTTTTACCCTGTACCCTATAGTATATGGATGAGGTAATTCTCGTAGATAAGCCAGCCGGATGGACGAGTTTTGATGTTGTGGCGAAGATTCGTGGACAATTAAGGGCTAAGCTGAAAGCTGAAGGCTCCCCACAGAAGGCTAAAGTAGGACATTCTGGTACATTAGACCCATTTGCAACCGGTTTATTGATTATTTTGGTTGGTAAAGCCACCAAAAGGCAAGACGAGTTTATGAAACAAGACAAAGTATACGAAGCGACTTTTCGTTTGGGTGCCACTAGTACTACAGGCGATCCAGAAGGGGTAATTGAAGAACGGCGAGCGATGAACGATGAACGAAGCAGGCCTAGAGAACAGCAAGTAAAAGAAGCGCTGGAAAAATTTACAGGAGAAATAGAGCAGATGCCGCCGATTTATAGTGCAATAAAGATTAATGGCAAGAAAGCATATGAACTAGCTAGGGCAGGTAAACCAGTAGAGCTAAAGCCACGCAAAGTGCATATCTATTCACTAGAATTAACTGATTACAAATGGCCTGAACTTAAAATTACGGCTCATGTTTCGAGCGGTACATATATTCGTAGCCTAGCAGTAGACATAGGCGATCAACTCGGCACTGGCGCATACTGCACCCAACTCCGCCGAACAAAGATTGGACAAAACGACGTAAATAATGCACAAACTATTGACAAAATTAGCTTAAACATGCTATTAAAAAAAATATGAGTGAAATAGGTTATGCGAAAACAGCAGATCATTTAGCTGAACGTTCTGCGTCTAATAGAATACATGCAATGAGCATTTCAGTTTTGGGATCTTTAAGTGCCGGAGCAGCGGTGTATGAAGGATTTAATGGAGAATATGGCTGGACAAGTATATTTACCGGGCTTGGTTTAACACTTTTTAGTATAGCGGCTGCTGATTTTAACGAGGCTAGCGTTTTGAGCCGAGAAGCCGAAACTTATCGTGCAGCGGCATTGCAGCAGCTCATCACACAAGATCAGCAGTTATAAATAAGCGTTCTAATAGTTTGCAACTATTCAACAGATGTGCTAAAGTGTAACCAACATATGATAAGTGCAGACCAGAAACAAGCAATTATTGCTGATTTAGGCAAGGGTAAAACCGATACCGGTTCGCCTGCAGCCCAAGTCGGTATGCTGACAGCTCGCATTACCGAGTTGACCGATCACCTAAAGGTGAACAAAAAAGACCACGCAGCCCGACGTGGACTGTTACAAATGGTTGGCAAACGTAAGAAATTACTAAAGTATATCGCCGACCGTAACAGCGCTGAGTATCTTGGCTTGATCAAGAAGCTCGGCTTACGCCGCTAATTTTGCATTGCTCTTTGCTCTTTTAATAGAAGGGCAGCATGGAATGCATAAACTAACCAAAAGATCTTTGGGTGCAGAGAGAAGCTATACGACTAAGCATTTCGTCGTATAACTAGCCCTGCCTCCAAAACTTTATGAAAGGGGAATTGATGACAATCAACCCATACGGAAAAGAAATAACAATAGTAAAAACCACCCTTTGCGGTAGAGAGCTTAGTCTCGAAGTTGGCCGTGTAGGATTCCGCAGCACTAGCAGTGTGCTAGTTCGTTACGGCGACACAGTTGTACTTGGTACAGCTATGGTCGGCAACAGGCCAATCAGCGGCATGGATTATTTCCCATTATCTATAGATTACGAAGAGAAGTTCTATGCTGCAGGTAAAATCAGCGGTAGCCGATTCATTAAGCGCGAAGGCCGACCAAGCGAAGAGGCGATTTTGATAGGACGTCTAATTGACCGCCCAATCCGGCCGCTTTGGCCTAAAGGCTACCGCCAGGAAGTACAAGGTGTTGCAAGTGTCCTCTCGACAGATCCTAGCTTCCGCCCCGATATGGTGGCTATGATTGCTATGAGCGCGGCGTTTATGCTGACAGGTTGTCCGTTTGACGGTCCTGTTGCAGGTTTGCGAGTAGGTCTTGATGAGACAGGCGACTTCAAAGCATTTATGAGCTACGGCCAAATGAAAGAAAGCGACCTTGATCTTGTTGTTGCTGCCCGAGTAGGCGGAGTTATGATGGTTGAGGCTGGTGCCAACGAAGTACCCGAAGAAAAAGTATTAGAAGCTATCGAATGGGCAGTTAAGCAGATGCAGCCTGCGCTAGAGGTTCAGAAGGAATTAGCCAAGAAGCTAGCGCCTGAAAAGCTTGAATACACACTT
>JALYSF010000049.1 GCA_030854905.1 bacterium | reverse complement strand
GTATATAACCGATGAAAACTGTCAAACTATGCTTAATAAATCAGACGAGCTATTAAAAGTCATTAGCGGTTTAATCAGAAAACTAAGAGCTAAAGACTAAAGGCTAAAAGCTCATATGATTACATCTCTTAGGCTTCAGAATTTTCGATCATACAGTGATGATTCGTTTGAGTTTGAAGACGGAGTCAACATAATCGTTGGTCCAAACGGAGCTGGCAAGACTAATTTATTGGAAGCGTTATTAATGCTTGCCAGCGGAAGTTCGTATAGGGGCCGCGACTTTCAAATGGTTAAGTTTGATTCGAAGTGGGCTAGGCTAGACGGCGGAATATCAGGAGAACAGCAGCGCACCCTAAAATTACAAGATATTAACGGAGAAAAGGTTGATAAAACTTTTGAGATTGGCGGTAATGTTTTTAAGCGACTTACGTCGGCTCGGCGCTTGCCGGTAGTCGTCTTTGAGCCCAATCACCTTTTTTTATTACAGGATGAGCCAGCAGCGAGACGAGACTATATAGATTTGGTCTGCGAACAAATAAATCCTAGCTACGAAAAAACTAGGCGTGATTTCAGGCGCGTATTGATGCAGCGAAATAGCCTGCTCAAGGCGGGTGCTTCGGACAGTCAGTTCTTTGTCTGGGATGTGCAGTTCTGTCAGTTGGCAGAGAGACTTGTTTCAGAGAGGCTAGATGTAGTCGCTCAAATTAATAAACTACTTACTAAGACATACAAACAATTAGGTGGCAAAGTAAATAAACTAGAGATTATCTATCAATCGACTATTCCTACTGGCGACAACTACTCTAATCAGTTAATAAGAAAAATAACCAACCACCGACAGCAAGAACTAGAGCGAGGCTTCACTATTTACGGACCTCAGCGAGACGATATTACATTGTTATTTGATGGAATTGATGCCCGACAGCGCGCCAGTCGCGGAGAAATCCGAACTACCCTGCTTGCACTAAAAATAATAGAAATCGAACTAATCGGCTTGCGCCAAAAACCCATACTTCTGCTCGACGATGTTTTTAGCGAACTAGACGGACACCGCCGCCGCGCTCTAGCCGAAAGACTAAAAGATTACCAAACCTTCATAACAACAACTGACGCCGATGTAGTAATCGAACACTTCCAGGGCACCGCAACAATTTTACCTATTTCCTAAATCGGTATAACCAAGCGGTAATTATCTTTATTTATACCAGACTCGTCAAAAATTTTTCTGATTTTAGTCTCTTGTTGAATAATAAAACTGTCAGGGTGCGAGAATAATCCGGTATTGCTGTTAAAAGGTGCGGGCGGTAGGTCGAGTGCGGCAAAAACAACATTTTTGTATATTGAAAATACTACGTCATCAGATTTTAGCAGTTTTACCAAAAGCTTATCAATATTATTGTCAGTAAACTTAGGGTCTAAGACTATTGCTCGATTTTTGCTGTCTACTCCTTTTATGGTGACTATAATCCCGGATTCGGTGAAGATGTCCTGTATTTCGTATTCGCCTTCCGAGTACATAACTTTGCTCTCGCCGGTTTCAGCGTTGTATTCTGCGGCCAGTCGGTCGGTCAGTATATAAAGTTTATTGTCAGCCGAAGAAGATATTTGCACTACACCAGGCATTCGCCTTGCTTCTTTGTAGCCATTTTCATTTGCGCTAAAATTTACTAAATATCCATTGTTCGTTAATCCGCATATATTAGTATTTCCGCAATATTCAATTCCAACCATTGCGTCTTTGAGTTTTATTTTTTCGCCTGAGCTTAGAAGGATCTCAGATTTTTTAGGTAAATTTCCGTCGATTGGTGTGTCGGCGTAGAGTATTGCCCAACCATCATCCTTAACTATTACACTCGTAGGATTAAGCGAAGCAGATTTTGGCTTTTCAATGCTGATATTTTTATATGGACTTAGGCTGCTCAAAGTTTCAAAGAAATAAATCTTACTAATGTCCTCGTCGTACAGTATGTAGCCGTTTTTATACGCTCGAGTATTAATTTGGGATAATGATTCAATCCCTTCGATTTTACCCACAATCTCCGATTTTAAATCGTTATTCGAAGGGTTTAATCTATAGAGTCGTAATTCGTCTCCTCCTGATACTTGAGTCCTAGCAATGAGACTAGCGCCCGTTTTGTTAGATATTACGCCCTCAATTATTCCTAAGTTTGCGGTTTTTTTCTCAACTACATAACTGGGAGTATTATCTGAAGCGGGTTTATGGATTCTAAAATCAATGTACGCACCGCCACAGCTAGTGCTAACAAGCAGTTCGCCAATCAGTAGTGGGCATTCTGACGGGTTGTCACCCAGAAAAGCCCTATTGGTTTCTGGAGATAAAGCTAATTCATATTTTATAGTCTTAAAAAAGCCGCCTAGTTTAACCGAGTTTAGATGCGCTCGGCTGTTCTGTTGTGCATAAATCTGATAGTCGCCTTTTTTTAGTCTAATTTTCTTATTCTCGTCGGGCTTAACAATAAATTCTTGCTTATCTGTACCATTATCAAGACTTATAATTACTTCAGCAGACTTGTCTTCTGATTTAGCAGAGATTTCAATTACAGACTGTTTACTGGCCCATACTAATAACAAAATCGCACCAATAATAACAAACAAAACCAAAACTAATCTTATTAGTCTTTTTACATTGTTGTTCACAAATTACTCCTGTCTGCTGTTGTGGTGCTTGTGCCCGAACCGAATTTGATTAGCCATTGTCTGGATAGATTCTGTCGGTGCCTGACGTTGTATTCCATATTGTCCGGTATTTCATAGTTTCGCGTTATTACTTCGGAGGCTTGTTCTACAGTAGTGGTTCTCATCAAAACTTCGTAAATTGTACCTGGACCGTACTGATTCTCGGTAATGTCCTTCAAGTCAGTCATCTGGTTAATTTCTTGCCAAACCATGTCAAGTTGAGCAGTCAAGTCACTATGCGCCCTGCCAGTCGAGTCCGCTAGTTGCCGCAACCCGTCTTTTCTTCCGGGCGCAGTCCATTGAATAATGCCAAAACCCGGCTGGCATTTAACGTTTTGACAAGCGGGCACAATATCAGACAGATGAGGCGGTTCGCTCCAAGCAATTTCCAGTTGGCGGGGATTAAAATTGGCCTCCTCTTGCATGTTTCCGAGAAAACCGGCGATTATATGCGGGGGTAAGCCTTTGAGCGCTAAGTAATTCCAAATCTTTTCAGGGTTATCAGAGCCGCTCAACTGGCTTGCGACGCATTGTCCGCCCACACCGGCGTCGCTAACAAGCCCACTGACAACAGTCGTGGCAAAGGCTGTTATGCCCTCACCTGCAGGGTGTACGCCTAGTCCAGTAGCAGGATTTGGATCTATGTGACCTGGATTTGCAGTCACAACCGCATCCCATTTAATAACAGTATAGTTAAGTGTCTGAGAGTTAGTGTCTAGTAGGGCGTTTGGAGTTGCAGCATCTAGGTCGGCGCCGTTGCGCACCTCGTTGTTTACACCAATGTTCACCCAGAATATCTTTGCGCTTGTTGCTGATGCTTTTACCGACTCTATAGCCTTGGCTATGTTTTCGTTTGTAACGCCTCCATTTGTACCGAGCGCTATAACTACTACGGCCGCAGCCGGGTAATTTTTAATATCTGCTGCAAGAACTGTTAACCCATCTTTCGGGTCGCTACCTTCGGATAGTCTCCGAGAACTAAGCCCGTTTATCGTGGCTTGGTACCCGGCTCCAGTAAATGCTGTTTGCAGTTCAGCGGCCGCTCCCTCAGTAATTGAATCGCCTATCATGTATAGTTCTCCGCCTCCGGAAGTATTCTGGATTCGCGCTGGCCCGCAAATCGGTGTGGAGCCGACATCAATATTAAAATAGTACGCCCCTGAATCAATGGACTTACGTTGTTCTGGCGAAATAGCTATGGCCGTAGCGGGAACAATCACTGAAATAACCATGCCAAATACCGCTACAATAGCAAATTTACTTAAGACTCTCATCCGCTGCACATCGCTTGATTTATCGTTATAGGCGGTTTATCTGTTTTATTTGTAAACCAAGGAGTCTCCATTCGCGCAGCCGGCCAGTTTAGTTCATAGTGAACGTGATTTGAGTGGTTTTGTATATCAGCAGCATTTGTAACGCATCGAAGACCATTGGTAGGCGACCATTGAAGTTTCCAGAATTTTACATATTGTATCCCGATCTCGCGGGCATTAGCCATTGCCCATCCCATATTCGCATTGCCGTCTCGAAGCATAGCTGGATTATTAACATCAATGTACATCTGATCGATAGCTCTACCTTCAGCATGAATACTAAGCGCAGAGCCGGTAGATTTACTGCGACAATCGTATCCATTGTAACTAGCTCCCCACTTAGACTTAACAAATTCTGCCACAATTTCCGCGCCTTCTTGTAGTCCACCCGTGCAACTACGTGCTACGCTATCGATTTGGATACCGTCGACAATAAATCCGTTCAACTGCGCAGTAGGACCAGAAGATAAGCCACCTGATGTTGACCCGCCAGAAGACCCAGCAAATCCACTAACTCCGCAGCTTGCCTCGTCTCCTTCATAACAAGAAATAGCGTCCTCACTACTCCTGGCAGCCATATAAGCTGAGTATCTTTTCAAATCAGTACTACCGTCCTTACACTCATCATTTGCAGGTGGAGAATCTGCTCGCTCTAACTGGTTGTCTTCGAAGTCTAGAGTCGCTGGGTTGAACTTACGTGGAAAACAACCGCCGTACTTCTCTACTAATTCTGGCATACGAGATTCCACAA
>JALYSF010000018.1 GCA_030854905.1 bacterium | reverse complement strand
AACCCGCGTTTCCCTCGATGCGGCGTAGACGAAGCAATAAATAAGTTCTCTTGCAGAACTCGTACTTTTAGTGCCACCAGCACTAAAAGTACTCAAACAGCTTCAGAGCCCAAGGACACATATTTATAACTACATCTACCCGAACTCACTCAGAGCGGGACTTAGCTTCATAGAGCACTTAGCTTTTAGTTATTAGCTATCAGCTGCTAGTAACTAAGGACTAATAGCTAATAGCTAGTCCTATGGGTCTGGGCATTAGACCCTGAAGACTGATTAGTGAGTGTCAAAAGCACAATTGATTGGCAAGCAGCTAGCTGAAGTCTATTCAATTAGAGAACAAACAGAGACTGAAGCCGACCAAAGGGAGTCGTGCTTGGCATTGTGTAGTTTGACAACGAGATAGTAAAGAAGTAGAGGCGCCCAGGAGTTTTGATTACTTTTGCGGCTCAAAAGTAGGCGGTGATTCGGAGGGGAGTTACGCCTTAACTAAGTACGTCGAGATCTAAGAGCTCATCAGGTAGGAAGCCGTTTTTTGGTTTGAAGTCTGGCTGCCATTCGTAGCCCTTACCATAACCCAGGTCTTTCATTAAGCTAGTTGGAGCATTTCGTACATCTAGTGGTATCTTGGCGTCTGGCCAGTCATGGGCGGCTGATTGTGCTCGGCTCATTGCATTGGTGATCGCTCTGGATTTTTTGGCTCCTGCGAGTACTGTTGCGCAGTGGTATAGATTGTACTGACATTCTGGCATGCCGATTCGCTCTACCGATAAAAATGTGCTAACAGCCAAATTGAGGGCAGGGTTCGCAGCAAGCCCAATATCTTCGCTAGCGAAAACAATCATCCTCCTTGCGACAAATTTAGGGTCTTCACCTGACTGCAGCATCCTTGCGAGATAATAAAGTGTTGCTGAGACATCGCTACCTCTCATAGATTTGATAAATGCGCTAATAGTATCGTAATGCGCGTCGCCTTTTTTGTCATAGCCGGGTACGTTTGTTTGTGCGGCGGTCTGGACAATATCTGGTGTGATCGGCTTGTTATTGCTCAGCCTAACCGATAATTCTAAGATGCCTAGTGCAACGCGAGCATCACCTCTAGCAATACTGATAATCGTATCTACTGATTTTGTGGAGAGTTTTTTGCCAAGTTTTAGATTTATTGAGGCACGCTTTAGAATTTGATTCATGTTTGCTGGAGAGATAGCCTGCAATGAAATTACTCTAGCTCTCGACAGCAAGGGTCGGATAACTTCAAAGCTGGGGTTTTCAGTGGTTGCACCTATAAGCGTAATAAGTCCAGTCTCAACATGCGGCAAAAACGCATCTTGCTGTGCCTTGTTGAACCGATGTATCTCATCAACAAATAACACAGTTTTAATTTTGAGTCTATCGTTAACTCGTGCGTGTTCGATGATTTTTTTGACATCAGCAATGCCCGATGTGACAGCGCTAATTTCTATAAAGTCAGCGTCTGCATTGGTAGCGATAATTCGCGCCAAGGTTGTTTTGCCGGACCCCGGCGGCCCCCAGAAAATCATAGAGGCTAAATCGTTGTTTTTGACCAGTTCTCCGATAAGTCCACCGTTGCCAAGAAGCTCCTCGTGGCCGAACACTTGGTCGATTTGCTGTGGTCGTAAGAGCTCCGCTAACGGTTTATAACTTTCGCCATCCATTATTCTATCTTAGCAGAGCTGTGGGTATACATATTGTGTAAGAATTTTAACTTGCCGAGTATAGGGTAGGGAGTCTAGTATAGATTTATAGGCATCTTTAATAGGAAAGCCTCCAAGCCTCGACTTATTATTCGGGGCTTTTATGTTTATTGTTACAACTTTTGCAGTAACCGCGGATTTCTAGCTGGTGATCTGAGGCAACGAAGTCTGCCATCTTACATATTCTTTCTATTTCAGACTCAATTCGAGACTCGTCTTTTAATACTAAAATAATTCCGCAATCAAGGCATGACAAGTGGTGATGATGGCGATGAAATTTGTCGGTCAGTTCGATGCGGTATTGCCAGCCAAGTTTTATACGGTGGATTATCCCAAGCTTTTCGAATAAATCCATGTTTCGGTAGACGGTACTTTGGTCGTGCTTTTCGACCTTACCAACTAGATCTTTGAACGTAAGAGCAGGGTGGTTTTGCAAAAGTCCGAATAGCCGCATGCGGGGTCGCGTAACAAAGTAACCTTGAGTTTTGAGGGTTTGCTTGAATCTTTTGAATTCGACTTCGGCCATAACAGTATTTTACTCAATTTACTATCAAATTGCGAAAAATTTGCAATTTGATAGTGATAGCAAATAGAATACGAGCATGAATATAGAGAGTAATTTGACTACAGTAATTTTCTTTTCGCTAATTGGTGGAGTGGTTTCACTTATTGGCGGCGTAATATTATTGAGTAGAAAAGCCTGGATCAAAAAACTTACTTACTTTGCTACGCCTTTTGCGGCAGGAGCTCTATTGGCGGCAGCATTCGGCGACTTGCTACTTGAGGCAATTCACGAAACAGGATCTGAACAAGCGGCTCCTGTATTTACCGCTGCATTAACTGGTATTTTAGTGTTTTTTGTCTTAGAGAAGTTTTTACGCTGGTTTCATCATCATGAACATGAGAACCAGACGACGCCTAACTCACTGATTATTATAGGAGACGTACTACATAATGCCTTAGATGGCGTGGCCATTGCTGCTGCATTTTTGACGAGTCCAAGTGCTGGTATAGTAGTTACGCTCGCAGTGGCAGCTCATGAGATTCCTCAAGAAATAGGCGATTTCGGCCTATTACTAAAAAACGGAATGAGTCGAAAGAAAGTACTTATAGTGAATTTACTTAGTGCGCTATCTACAGTAGTAGCAGCCGTAATAATTTATGTACTTGGCGACGCCAACAATCTCCCCATACCGATATTACTTGGTTTAACGGCTGGATTTTTCATTTACATTGCAGCAAGCGATATAATCCCCGAAATTCATGAAACATCTAAAAAGCTAAGTGATATACGCCCGTTAATAGTGATACTTGGTGTTTTAGTCGTCATCGCATTAACCAATATAAGTCATAGATTTATAGAGAATGAACCGCAAATTAACGTTGCTGCAGCAGGAGAATCCAGAGAAAACCAGTTTAAACTGAGTGAGGATGATCCTATCCCGGTACTAGATGCATCGGTATCAGGTTCTGAGCAAGCCGGGTTACTGATTAATGTTTCACTTCAGAATTTTATACTTTCACCTGAGAATGATAGTAACCCTGCAAAGTCTAACGAGGGACACGTAGTATTACTAGCCGAAGGAAAAGTGCTAACTCGCATATACGCTGACTGGGCATATTTGCCGCCCGAACTATTTCCCCAAACAGAAGAGCTGGTATTTAGGTTTGCCGCAAATGACCATAGATATGTCATTGATAACGGCGGCCAGCCGATTACTAAAATTGTCGAGCTTCATCATGAGGATGACGACCACGACCACTAATATTTAATAGCCTTAAGTGTATTAATTCTGTAGAATGATCGTATGAATGAGGCGAGTTTAGGATTATTAATTATTGTTGCAGTTTTGCTGGCGTGGTTAGTTCTTAAGCCAAAGAATTCAGGTAAAGATGAGGGTAATCAGATGCTTCAGCAGAATATTTTGCATTTGACAGACAATGTTACGAAGCTTAAAGATCAACTTCAAGAACAGCTAGATAGCAAATTAGACAAAAACCAAAGGAGTATGAACGACCAGTTAGCTGCCAGTGCCAAACTTGTTAGAGATGTGACTGAGAGACTAACTAAGCTGGATGACACTAACAAGCGCGTTGTTGATGTCGCAGACGAACTGAGACAGCTGCAGAATGTTTTGCAAAACCCTAAACAGCGCGGTGTATTGGGAGAGTTCTATTTAGATCAAATTCTACAGAATCATCTACCTCCCAATGGATACGAATTACAATATAGTCTTGCCGAAGGCATGATAGTAGACGCTGTGATTAAACTTGATGGCAAACTGTTGCCGATAGATAGCAAGTTCAGCCTCGAAAACTATAACCGTTTGTTGGAGCTCAAAGGTGACGCTCGTACCGTGCTAGAAAAACAATTCAAAGAAGATCTTAAAAAGCGCATAGATGAAACTAGCAAATACATTCAGCCTAAAAAAGGCACGTTGGAACAAGCATTGATGTTTATACCTAGCGAGGCAATATATTACGATTTACTGGCTAATAAAGTTGGAGTTGGGGGAGTGAATGGCCGTGATTTGATGCAGTACGCCGTGGTAGATAAGCGGGTTACTATTGTTGGGCCAAGTACGCTGAGTGCGATGCTTCAAGTAATTGTTCAGGGTATGCGCAGCTTAGAAATACAGAAAGATACTGAAGTAATTCGTAAAAATGTCGAACAACTACAAAAGCATTTAGTAGGCTATGACGGCTACTTTAAGAAGATTGGTAACTCATTAGGGTCGACAGTAGGCCATTACAATAATGCTAGCCGAGAGTTAGGTCGAATAGATAAGGATATTGTTAAGATTGGCGGGGGTGAAAGCGTTTTAGAGACTGAATCTATCGCAAGACCTAATAGTCTTGATGAGTAAGAATTATTATATTTAGTAAAATTATTAGTGCTAGAATTCAATAATAAGGAGTATAAATGGATAACAATACCGAAACCGTAACACCCAAAACTGAAACAAAAATCGTTTATAAAGAAAAAAATAGATTAAGTAATATGTTTACTAGGACTTTGCTAAGTTTTCTTCTGATATTGTGTGGAGTCGCAATCGTGTGGTTATGGCTACAGTGGCGAGATGCGCGCCAAAACCTTGATAGCGCAAACAATCAGATCAGCTCTCTTAATCAGGATAAAACTTCTTTGACACAACAAGTAGGAGCGCTTAGAAGCGGATCTGCCGAAAGAGTTGCCGAGGCTACCGAACAATCTATAAAAGATGAAATTATAGCAGCAGCGAAAGCATTTGTACTAGCCGATGATAACGTCGACCAAAACGCAAATTATTCATATAATATTTCTAAACAAACCGATGATTTTGCACGAATATCGGTTGGCGTCCCGGAAGGTTCAGGTTTTTATGTGATACTTAAGAAATCTTCTGGCGTCTGGACGGTAGTTTCTTCTGGTCAGGAAACGGTTCCAGAGGCAGTAGCTGAAAAGTACGGCATTCCTGACGAAATGCGCTAGAATACTTTCAAATGGATTTATTTGGAGAAAAGCAGGACGAGTGGCCCGGAGCTGACGCTTATGTTGTTGGAGGTCTGATAGCTTTAGGTTACTGCGAAGATCTTGAAGCCGCAGGATATGCAGAACGTGAAGCCGCCGATTTAGCTATTACTGTAGCTAAAATGAGTGAGTCTAATCATAGAAAAGCTAGCGAATTTTTAGAAGGCCTACTGAAAGTCTAAAGACTTCCAGCGCAGAATATATCTAATGTTTGTTTATTAAATCGATAATCAAAGCCGCAGTCCAGCTGAAGTTTTCGGCTCCAGCCGGCCGTCCTGTTTTGGCCGAAAAGTACTCTGACGGACCATTTTCGCTAACGAGATCTATAGTACTAGACGTGATTTCGGTTGCTTCTTCAGTAAACTGGTACCTTTTGAGGCCATCAATTGCTAGCCAGTTGGTATTAATCCAAGTCGATCCCTGCCAATAGCCGGTTTCTTTGTAGTATTCGCTACTGAATGGTACTGAAGGGATAGGGTATTTTCCCCAATACTGTTTCTTGGATTTAAGAAGTTTAACAAGCAGCTGCGCTCTCTCGGGTTCGATAATGCCTGCGTATAGGGGCATAAGTGTTGCGATACTAGGCTCTTTGATTAACTTATGAGTTACAAAATTGCGTGAGTAAAACTGACCAGTATATGCATCCCAAAGTTTCTCTCTTACATTACTACGACCGGTGCGGGCTCTGTCGTTAATCCATTCAGGTACTTCGTAGCCAATCGTTTTGGCGATAGTCTTTAGATGTTCGTGAGCTCTAAGTAGTACACAGTTAAATGTCAAATCTTGGACTGCAAAATCCGTGCCGTTTAAAATGCCATCGATATCCCAGTTTTTCCGTCTTAATCTACGTACCACATTATAATAAAGCAGTGCTTCCATGTTGCTAATACGCTCGCCCGGCGGCCTGTGAGCTGTGTCTCGGCGGAATCGATTAACTATCGAATCAAAGCCTAGTTTCTCAAAGCTAGTTGCCCACCAAGGTCTTTGATGCATGTGTAGTTCGTGCGTCCATGGCGGAGTGTTGTCGAGCCCGGATTCCCAAGGATGAATTAATAAGACAAGTCCTTCCTCGTGGGGATCGCGTTCTCTGTATAACCATTCATGGTAGTTAAGAAGAGCAGGGTAGACATCGAGATACCACTGACGTTTTTGTTCGGTGTCTAGCTTCTTGCCTATCCTTACTATAGCTTCAGCGAGCATTGGCGGCTGTGTGATACCGCTAGTTGCAACTCCGTCTGGAGCGTGTGGGCTACGCCAAGACTGCCACATATTGCGATCACGAGCATTGTCGTCACCGTCGGCAAATATCATGTTTGGTAACATGCCGTTTGACCATTGCCCTCGAAGCAAGCTCGTTATTTCTTTCTGGGCGCGCGGAACATCATAATTTGATAATCCTATAGCAACAAAACAACTGTCCCAGAGCCATTGATGAGGATAAAGATGAGGCGCAGGGACGGTATAATCACCTCTTTGGTTATCATATAAAACGTCTTTGCATACATCCAGTAATTCTTGCGGTTTTTCCATACTGGCTAAAGTATAACCGTTTAACTACTACGCCGAAATACTCTATTTATGAATCGCCCTTTATTTTTGGAGAGCTGGTATTCTCGTAATTTGGCTTCTGTCTCTGCAACATTCGGTAGGATGCCTCTAATTACCTCGACATCTATCTCTGTAAACAACTTTAATTCAGAATTTGGAGTCTTAACGGGCGATATTTTTACGGATTGATTTAAGCTAATGCCGCGAAATTTAACTGGTAAAATGTCCGGATTATGGCAGTACATATTATAATGAGGCTCTGTTTGACCGTAGTAAGGGAACAAAATAAAGCGGGTTGCGGACTGAAGAACAGGATTAACTCCATCTACGGGCGTAATTAAACTAAATTTATTTTGCAGCTGGTACAGCATAAATAATGGATGATATTCCTCGTGTGTTATTTCAAAATTTGGAATCATAATGCATTACCTATTAAAGGTATATTATAACACAAAATTAAAACTATCTGAAATTCGTAAATGATATAGGAAAGTCGAAATCGGCTTCTCTAATTAAAGTCATTGCTTGTTGCAACTCATCTTTTTTTTGACTTACTACTCGAATCTCTTCACCCTGGATTTGGGCTTTCACTTTGGGTAAATCGTTACGTAGAAGATTTGTAACTTTCTTGGCTTTCTCTTGAGTAAGGCCTTTTAGGAATGGTATTTCCCAAGTCATTTTTAAGTTGCTAGTTAATGGTTCTTTACTTACATCAAAAGCTTTTTGACTGATTCCTCTGGTGGCAGCTTTTTTGCGAATCATATCAATAACCGCATCAAGGTGAAACTGGTTATCGCCGGTTACTTTAAACCCGGCTTTATCGTCTATCCAATCAATATCGGTTGAAGTACCCTTAAAATCATACCTTGCGGTAATCTCCCTTTGGACTTGGTCAAAGACGTTGTTCATCTCTGCCTTGTCGTAATCGCTAACAACATCAAAACTAAATTGTGCCATAGCTCCATGCTATCATGAACATATGAAAATTACCGTAGTATCAGGGAGCACACGAAACGGCTCAAAGACATTAGAAGTATCCTCGCATTTAAAAAAACTGCTTAAAGATAGTGATGTTGATGTTGAGCTAATAGATCTCAATGAAATGCGTTTACCACTTTACGACGATGATACTGTTAAGCAAAATAAAACTTGGGTAGAAATGTTACCTAAGTTACAGTCGTCAGATGGTTTTATATTTGCTAGCCCTGAGTGGGATGGAATGTTTAGCGTCGGCCTACATAATCTTTTTTATTACACTGCTTCAGCAACCGATACTAAGCCCTTAGCACATAAGCCAGTGCTTTTAGTAGGAGTAAGTGCCGGCTTAGGCGGGGCGTATCCGATCGCTCAAATGAAATCGATGGGACAAAAGAACAATCATTTTGTCGTAATTCCCGAAAACCTTAGATTTGCACACGTCGGTGACGCCTTAGTCGATGGTGAAATAAAGATACAGGGATTAAAAGCTCGAACAGAATACTCGCTTAAAATTTTAATAGAATATGCTAAAGCCATTAAAGTAGTTAGAGACAGCAGTTTTACTGACATTAAAACCTTCGCTAGTGGTGTTTAAAATTTATCCGAGGAATCGTTGCGGGTAGCGGACTGGCCAACTGGAGTCCCGGGATTTCGAAGCTAGATTGTGGCATCAAAAGTGCGCTAACATCATATTCTCCGCTGCCTTCATATATTTGAGAATCAATTAATAGCGACAGACCTCTATAGGGACAGTTATATGACTAACTATACCGTGCCATATCTCCCAGTTACCAAATATTTAAAAACTTTTGTTAAAAATCTCGGCACTAACAGGTTTTTGGGTGTGCTTATCTACGCCCTTGGCATATATTAACGGACTACTAATTACTGAATCGACTCCTATTAAATCAGCAAGTCGTACTAAGTTTTCAACAACCGAAGATATTTTATTAATCCCATCACGAATCTCAGCAGACTCAACATTGGGATTAGTTTTTTGAGCTAACAGAGTTATTTCTGCAAGTTCTGGTGAGAGCTGGAAATGCATGAATGGATAATACTCAAAAAATGGTAGATAAACAAAAGCCCAATAAACTAATATTCATATAGTTTTGCGCCAGGTATCTGAATGTATTCCATTGGCGCAATTTTATTAATAATGGTACTGACTGGAGGTTTTAATTTCAAACCCAGCCAAAGTCCATCCCAAATATTTTCCCCTATAACATCCATTGCTTCAGGAGAACTTTTTTCTAAAAGCTCTAATAGCCTTGGATGTAACAACGAATCGGTAGTATGCATGCCGTGAAGCCAGCCAGTTTCTACATAATCATCATCTGCCCTAAATTCTAATTCGGGTTTGCCGTCTTTACCACCAAAACTGTTCGCAATTTTTATCAACCATGATGCCGAGTACCGTATAGGCGCAGGGAGTATCACTTGATTATCCTGCATTTCGAAGAACTGAGGATTATTTCCGGTTATATTTAAAATCCTGTCATTAAATAAGTTAAAACCTCTCTCGATTAATTTTTCTTCCATATCATCTACTGGAGGGCATAAATGACTAACAGCAATTAGTTCGGAAATATCAATTTCTACTAGTTGATTGGGCATTTTAACTTCAGCAGTCCATTGCAGGGGGTGTCTCATTCGACAATAATAGTACATATAAAATTAATTAGGTAATGTATGTGCTTACTTTAGTAGTTTAACCGTTGTACAATATATGAAGATGGCAAGAGAGATTGATGAAAACCTAATAAATAATTTACGCGAGCGCGCCAGCGCAGGCGAAAATGTTATGAAAAGTGTAGAACTTAAGAGTTTATTCGACGAACTTAAGACCATGCCGCCAGAAGATCGTGGTTCTGCTGGTAAAAAATTAAATGATTTAAGACAAGAGCTTGGCGCAATATTAAACACTTCGACCCTTATTCAAAACGAATTGCCGCCAATAGACGTAACAGCGCCTTTCGATATTAACACTTCACAATCAGATCATCCGCAGTTTTTTAGTATTGAACAGTCAAGTTTGCATCCTCTTACACAGGAGATTGTGGCGATATGCGACATTTATCAGCGAATGGGGTTTGTAGTTGAGGAATCACGTGAGATTGACGACGATTACCATATGTTTGAGAGCCTTAACTTCCCAGAGGGCCATCCGGCCCGCGATGATTATGATACTTTTATGACTGACGAAGGCCTAATAGCGCCGGCGCACACATCTACTATGCAAAACCGAGTGCTGCAGAAGTACAAAAATAATCTTGAGCAAGGCGAGCCGATTGCAGCTATTATACCTGGCCGCGTATTCCGTAACGAGGATATTGATGTCACTCACGAGCATACCTTTTATCAGCTAGAGGGCGTATATGTAGCTCGCGGAGTAACGGTGGGCAATCTTATTGCAACACTTGGAGCTTTTATGAACGAATATTTCGGTCAAGAGCTGAAAACCAAATTGCAGCCGTTTTATTTTCCTTTTACCGAGCCGAGCTTTGAGTTTGCCATCGAACGTCCAGAAGCTTTAAAAAAGAATGATTCTGAAGAGCAAAAATGGCTGGAGTTACTAGGCTGCGGCTTGATTCACCCTAATGTCCTCAAGATGGCAGGTATCGATCCAGACGTTTACACTGGGTTTGCATGGGGCGGCGGAATCGAAAGACTTGTCATGATGAAACACGGCATCGAAGATATTCGTTATTTCGAAAGCGCAAACCTAAAGTTCTTGAGGCAATTCTAGGATGAAAATGAAATTAAAAGCAATTATCGACGAGGTTGTTTATGAGTAGCTATCATATGAGTTCTTTAGTCCATGCAGATATCTTTACTGTCATGGGTTCAGTTTGTGCCGAAGTTGCGCGGTATGACTCTGCACTTTCAAATAGCCGGGCTGATCAGGCAAAGCAAGCAGTTTCAAGAGCAGAAGAAATCATGAACTTTAGCCAAAAATTGGCTCAGTTAAACAGTGCACAGAAGCTTGAAATAAATAAATTTCGAGACTATTTTTTATATAAAGTTAAAAATAGCGAAAAAAGCGGATCCGAAAAATACTTACTGCCTTTCGCAACCGCCGCAAGACTGAGGCAATTATGATGGCGGAACCTATAGTTACTCAGATTCCATTAACTGGCTATTCGGTTGACGCTGATTGGTATCAAGGAACAAGTCATGAGGTTTTGCTTGTATTGATCGGTTATGAATCTAAAAAAGCTAAATATCGTGAGATGATACAAGTCCTTCGCTCACAAACAGGCACATCTGCCTTGGTCTTAGACTATTCTGGGCACGGTGAAAGTCCTTTTGATCTAGGGGAAATCCGCCCTGCACAGCATTTTCTTGAAGTAGTCACTGTTTTTGACTGGCTTTCCAAAAATCAGCCAGGCAAAAGTATAAATGTTATGGGCAGCAGTTATGGCAGCTTTATGGCTACTCAATTGACAAAGTATCGTACTTTTCCAAAGCTCATGTTGCGCGTACCTGCAATTTATCCACCTAATGTTTTTTATGACGAATTAAAAACGTTTGAAAACACTAACCATTTTTCAGAATTTAGGAGTAAAAGCACTGAAGAGTTAGTTACGCATCCGCTACTAAAGCGCTCAAAAGAATTCGTGGGCAAAACAATGGTGGTGACACATGAGCTAGATGATATATGCCCGCCAAATGAAACAAACGCTTTCATTCAGTCATTTGACGCCGAACACTGGGAGGCTAAGGGCTTCAAACATGGATTTAATGCTAGCGATGTCACGGAAGAACAGAAACAAGAATATTTTCATAGACTCGCGGAGTGGTTAAAATGAAATTTAGTTTAAATTTGGCGCTAAAATATACTAATATTGATTTGAAATCATTTTCAAGGGATGAGTTACTTAAACGAATCGGGGCGCAGTTAGGCGCAGTTGAGGAAGTAATTGATTGGGCGCCTAAGTTCGAAGGGGCGGTAATCGTGCGTGTAGTTAGCTGCATCAAGCACGAAAACGCCGATAAACTAAGTGTTTGTAGAGCAGACGATGGCGGCAAAAACCAGACGGTTGAGCGCGGCGAGGATGGCTTGATCCAAGTTGTTTGTGGAGCACCCAATGTCCATGCCGGCATGTTTGCAGTCTGGCTCGCACCTGGTGTAACGGTGCCGAGCAGCCGCGACAAAGACCCCTTCGTGCTTGAAGCCCGCGAGATTCGCGGCCTTGTAAGCAATGGTATGTTGGCCAGCGCACATGAACTGGGGATTTCAGACGATCATAACGGGATAGTTGAAATACAAAATGACGAACGACTAACGACGAACGGAGAAGTAGTTTCTGAAGGCACTCCATTTGCGGAATTATTTGGGCTGGATGATTTTGTGATTGAGTGCGAAAACAAGATGTTTACCCACCGTCCGGATTGTTTCGGCAATTTAGGGGTTGCTCGTGAGATTGCTGCCATTTTTGGCCACAAGTTTGAAGACCCAGAGTGGTATTGGAAAAAGCCACAGTTTGAACAAGCTAACACAAAAAACCTTTATGTTAAAAATGAAGCATCTGAGCTGGTACCGAGATTTATGGCCGTGGTTATGGAGAATATCGCAGTAGCTCCTAGTCCTATTTGGCTGCAGTCTTCACTATCCCGGGTAGGTATTAAGCCAATTAACAATGTCGTCGATATTACGAATTACGTCATGCATCTGACCGGGCAACCGCTGCACGCGTTTGATTACGATAAATTATTGCAGTATTCTAATAATCCTTCGTTGTATCCGCGTATGAGCGTCAAGGGCGAGAAGCTTAAACTGCTGGGAGAAAAAGAGATAGAGCTGACTGGCGAAGAAATAGTTATAAGTACCGACAGCCACGCGGTCGCGCTGGCAGGTGTTATGGGCGGGGCCGAAACAGAAGTTGACGAAAATACCAAGACAATAGTAATTGAATGCGCCACTTTTGACATGTATTCTATACGCAAAACCAGTATGCGCTTCGGTTTATTTACAGATGCGGTTACTAGGTTCAATAAAGGTCAGAGCCCGCTTCAGAATGACCGAGTACTACGGTACTCAATGAAAAATATGTTTGAAATTTCAGGAGCTCAGCAGGCTAGTGAAGTCTATGACTTACAGAATGGAATTAATGTAGTTTATTTAGACCAATCCAACAGTGGCACTATCACAACAACATCTGAGTTTATAAATAAACGGCTCGGCAGCAACTTGCAAGATCAAGAAATATGCGGATTACTACAGAATGTTCACTTCGCTGCATTTACAAACGAGAGTGGACTGCTCGAAATAACTGCGCCGTTTTGGCGAATGGATATAGAGACGGCAGTAGATCTTGTTGAGGAAGTAGGGCGGCTTCATGGCTACGACAAGCTACCGGTTGTACTCCCGACTCGTAATGCTAAACCCACTCCCATAAACGAAATGTTTGAGCTAAAACAGAATTTGCGAATTAAACTTAAAGAAGCTGGCGCCAACGAGGTACTGACTTATAGTTTTGTTCATGGTGATGTTCTGCGTAAAGCTGGTACGGACCCTGAAAAATCGGCGCATCACATACGCAATGCCCTGAGCCCTGATTTACAGTATTATCGTACGTCGCTTGTCCCAAGCTTGCTTAATAAAATCCATCCAAATATCAAGGCTCAAGCCGGTCGTAGCGATAATCAGTTTGCACTATTTGAGATAGGTCAGGCTCACGTAAAGGGTCAAGATTCCGACGGGCTTCCTCTGCAGATGGATCGATTAGCGTTTGTAATAGCTGCAGATGATAAAACGGCTGCCGTCAAACAATCAGGTGCGGCATATTACCTAGCTAAAAAATACTTAGACACAATAACTAACGGGCAGGCAAACTACAGCAATCTCGATGATTTTGACACGCCTATTTCATCGCCGTATCAGATTGGACGGAGTGCTAAAGTAACAGTCAATGACCAAATGCTCGGCATGATTGGAGAATTTAGCGGCGGGGTTAAGCGAGCACTCAAACTGCCAGATTATTGCGCTGGGTTCGAAATAGATTTAGCTGTGCTGTACAATCACTTTCAGCCTGCCAGATACCGACCTCTTCCAAGTTTCCCTCAAATTAATCAGGATTTGACAGTTGAAGCCACAAGTAAAAGCTACGCCCAAACTGAGGCAGAGCTTATCCAAAAGCTCGCAGAACTATCGACAGATCAAGGCTATTTATGGGAAGTTAAGCCTGTTAGCATCTTTCAGCCGAGCGACTCTGACGGCCGCAAAATGACTTTCAGAATACGCTTATGGCACCCAGACAGAACACTTACTACTGAAGAGACAAACCTACTTATTAGTCACCTTAACTAAATTAATCATCGCAGGGTATCGAGTTCGATAACAGTCCGTGCTATGTTAAGGTTTTTAAACGGGAATAATACTTTAGCTTCCTCTGTATAGAAGCTGTGGTTGTCATAAAAAACAAGTTGATTCTCTAGAAATGCTATTCTGTTATCGGTCGAAGCGGGTTCGTCTTTAAGAGTTTCTTGGTAGTATCTTTCTGATCGCACTATCGATCTTTTTGGTGGCATTCCTGCATGAGACCCATCCGCATCACATAATGCTTGCTGTAAATAATCGTCGCCGGCCGTTGGCTGATATCCGGGTTTAGTTGGGTCAGACATTGTCGATTCAATTGCCGCTTCAACACGATGAATATCCTTTTTCGAAAATACTGGCTTGAACATCTTCATCCAACCGGCAGCCATCTTAGCACTTCTTCGTTCATTTTCACCATGTTCAGCTAATCCATGCACTAGGTCGTGTGCAGAAGCTGCGTAAGCTAATAGCAATAATTCTTTAGGTGATATCAGTCCTCTGTTCAGCGCAAGGTTTCCGATAGCATTGGACGCGCGCACAACATCCCAAGCGTGGAGTTTGTTGTGGTATGGCAACTTGCCGTTAACAGACTCCATTAACGCGTAGGATTTAGCGATTAATAGCTCCGTAGCACCATTAAGTTTTACGCTAGTCGATTCAGCCATACTATAAAATATAACAGATTCAATATGTCTTAAAAGTCCGTCACGTCCTCATTCTCCAAAAGATATTCTTCGATTCGACGGTGGATGCTAGGTTTACCGAAAGTCATTATCCTTAAGATATATTTATCGTCGCGCATAGAACGTCTGTAGTCTATTATTTTAAGCTTTGATGCTTTGAAGTGTGATAAAACTTCATCTAAAGTTTGTTTAGAAGTTATCGTGATGACATACCTGTGATCTTTTTTGCGGTGGTCAATCCAGTTTTCAACTTCTGGCAATGCGATTAAAGCAAATAAAGCTATTGCTGTCGCTGCAGTGCCGATTGCAAAATATCCAGCACCGGCAGCTATTCCAATTCCAGCCCCAAGCCAAATAGTCGAAGAAGTCGTCAAGCCTTTCACTGTAAAATTATCTTTCATAATTGCACCCGCGCCGAGAAACCCAATTCCAGCTACTATATAACCAATTATTCTCCCTGGATCGCTAGCTATTGCGATGTCACTAGCTAGTTCAAGCGCTATGATTGTAAACAAAGAAGAACCTAAGGCAATAAGTATTTGTGTTCTAAAGCCGGCACTTTTGTCTCGGTATTCGCGCTCTAATCCAACCAATCCGCCGAGCCCTGCTGCAACTAATAGTCTTAAAAGCGCATCGCTAAATTCCATAACTTTATTGTATACCAAAAATATCTTAGCTTGTAGACCTAAGGCATGATTAAATAATGAAGTGAATGATGTAGTTAGAGTTTTGAAAGTTGGGCGCGAGCTGTGGCGTCATTATCTTGCTATTAGTATATTTACGGCTGTATTGTCGCTAGTGACAATTCTTACGCCTTTACTAAGCGGCTGGGCTATAGACGAGATCCGAAAAGGCACTGGCGCAAGTGTTAAGTATGCCGCTCTTCTTGCGGTCGGTATTTTTGCTTTGGATTTAATGCAAACTGTTGTGAGTAATATTAACGGATATATAGGTGATAGAGTTCAGGCTCGTTTAACGGCGATTTTATCTAAAAATTATTACAATCATTTATTAACTTTGCCACAAGGATATTTTGATACCGAATTATCCGGTAAAATTATCAATCGTCTGAATCGCTCCATTGGCCAAATAACAAACTTTATCCATATGATGAGCAACAACTTCTTGCAATTCATAATTAGTACAGTATTGAGCCTGGCTGTCGTGGCATATTATTCATGGGAAGTCGCCTTGATGCTGGCTAGTTTGTATCCAATATTTATTTGGATGACTATTCGAACAAGCGCCAAGTGGCAAGTTTACCAGAAAGAAAAAAATCATCATTTAGACTTAGCCAGCGGTCGTTTTGCCGAAGCCATTAATCAAGTTAAAGTTGTCAAAAGTTTCGTCCAAGAGAACCGCGAGCTAGGTTTTTTAGGAAAACATTACAGTAAAGTCGTAGGAATAACTAAACCTCAATCAAAGCTATGGCACGGAGAAGATATTAAACGAAGACTGGTACTGAATGTCATATTTTTCGCGGTTTATTTGTTTATTTTTGTAAGAGGAGCACAAGGGGCATTTACTCCTGGGCAAGCTGTTGCGTTGATATTATACGCCATGAATATCCGCATTCCGATCTTCTCGATAAGCTATTTGGTCGAGCAGACGCAGCGAGCGGTATCTGATAGCAGGGATTATTTTGAGATTATGGAGATTGAGCCAAGTATAATCGACAATGCTGGAGCCAAAGATCTTATGGTCAATGACGGCTTAATAACGTTCGACAATTTAAGCTTCGGATACGGCGATAAAGATGTACTAAAGAATATTAACTTAGTAATAAAGCCTGACAGCAAAGTAGCGTTAGTAGGCGAGAGCGGTGAAGGCAAAACTACATTAACCAACTTGCTTCTTAGGCTTTATGAGCCACGTGAAGGCAGTATTTCAATAGACAATCAAGATATTAGCTCTGTTACTCAAAAATCTCTTAGGTCCAATATCGGCGTGGTTTTTCAGGATCCTTCGCTTTTTAGCGGCACAATTAGGGAAAACATATCTTACTCCGATAACAAAGTCTCCGATGGTCAAATAATAAGTGCGGCCAAGGCAGCAAACGCACATGAGTTTATAGCTAAACTTGAAAAGGGTTATGACAGTGAAATAGGCGAGAGAGGACTAAAACTTTCCGGGGGCCAAAAACAGAGAATAGCAATCGCAAGGGCGCTATTAAAAGATGCGCCGATATTAATTTTGGATGAAGCCACCAGTAGTCTAGACAGCAGAAGTGAATTAATGGTTCAGGAAGCCCTGAATAGACTCATGAAGGG
>JALYSF010000017.1 GCA_030854905.1 bacterium | reverse complement strand
TGCATATGCCGCCCGCTACATTGCCAAAAATATTGTCGCAAAAGGCTTGGCGGGCAAGTGCGAGGTCGGTTTGGCCTATGTTATCGGCCAGCCGAAACCATTGATGAAAACAATAGACTGTTTTGGAAGCAGCAGCGTAAGCCAGGAAGAATTAGAGGTCTTCGCCGAAAAGTTAATCGATGATTCAGTAAAAGGAATTATTGATAAACTTGATTTAAGGCGACCAATCTATCAGGCAACGAGTGCATATGGTCATTTCGGTAAGCCAGATCTACCATGGGAAGCTATAAATCTATAAAGATTTTGTGCTAATGTATAAGTAATACAAGCATAATCGTTAAATAAAATATATTTTCATGCCAAAACCCAAGAACACCAAAAAAATTGCCGTTACAGAAACGCCTTCGACTGATGATTTAGCTAAAAAAATTGATGAATCAGCCGCGAAAATCCAGGTAAATACTGATTCTTCCGAGCAATCGACTAGCGGCGCGCCTGAAATCATCAGTAGCAAAAAAACATCAAACACCGACGAAAGTAATAACGAAGCACTTGCCGAAAAACCGATAGCTGAAACTCCGACAGACCAGAACACAACGGCGCCTGAATTAGCTGACGAGTCGGTTACTAATTTAGATGTTGAAGATGGGGCTAGCTCAGACGACTTAGATTTTGCAGAGCAGGAGGCATTGTTAGAAGAATCTAATGACATGCCTACCCAGGAAGAAGATATAGTAGCACTGGAGCCAGCAACCTCACTAAACACTCAAAAAACAGTAGGTGAGCTGGCAGAGAATTCCGAGGCTGAGTCAGAAAACCCCGAAAACGAGTTTGCCGACTCCGAGACGACTGCTGCCGTCGAAGATATCGTCTCCAAAGAATCCGATGAAATACTGCAGACAGAAGACGAGGTCCGCGACCAGATGGAGGCAGATTATCAAAACAAAGCACCGGCGAAGCGCCCAAGCCGCTTAAAAGAACTGTTCCAGAACCCAGCGCTTAAATGGGGGCTACTGACAGGATTATTCCTGCTTCTGTCTACTGCGATCGTATTGCCAAATTCACGTTATGCCGTACTTAATGCCTCTGGGGTCAGGGTCAAAAGTAGCGTAACGGTCCAAGACAAGCAGACACAGCTGCCGCTAAAAAACGTCAAGGTTATTTTGCAAGGCCAGGAGCAGTCTACAAACGATGAAGGCATAGTAGTTTTCGAACGCTTGAAGCAGGGCAATTCGCAGCTCAAAATTGAAAAACGCGGCTTCGCTACACTAGACAGGCAAGTTGTACTGGGGTGGGGTAGTAACCCGTTGCCGCCAGACGGTCTTGAGGCTGTCGGAAATATATTTGTCTTTAACGCTAGAGATTATCTAACAGATTTGCCCATCGTAGGAGCTGAAGCTTCAAGTGGTGATTCTAGCGCAAAAGCGAACGAAAAAGGCGAAATTCGGCTGGTAGTCGACCAGTATGACGGAGATGTTAAGGTAAAAATTACAGCTCCAGGCTTAAGAGATGAAGATATTATTTTTGGTGCCCAGGATAAAAATACACGTGAAGTTAAAATGGTTACTTCGCGGCCAAATATTTTTGTTAGTACAAGAAGCGGAGACTTCGATGTATACAAAATTGATATTGATGGAAAAAACGAACAAGTTTTGTTGGCGGCAACTGGTAAAGAGAGAGATGATCTTGATTTAGTCAGCAACCCTTATGAAAACGTTGCTGGTCTAATCTCTACCAGAGAAGGCCGACGCAATCGAAGCGGCTATATTTTAAGCGGACTTTATATAGTTGAAGCAGACGGCAGCGAACCGGTACGTATAGCCGAATCAGAACGTATAAGGATCATTGACTGGCAAGATAAATATCTGATCTACGTCCTGATTTCCGAAGGTCAGAGCGCTGCCGACCCAAACAGAAGCCAGTTAAAAAGCTACAACCACGATACAGGCGAAATCAAAAACTTAGCTAACGCCAACTATTTCAATGATATAGCGGTGTTTAACGGTGAGGTTTACTATTCACCGTCGTCTTACGCCGTTAATGTGGATACAGTTAAGTTTTACAGGGTGAAACCAGATAATAGCGGGCAACAAGTAATATTGGATAAAGAAATATGGAACATTATCCGTACTTCTTACGACACAATAGCATTTACTGTTGATTCAAGCTGGTATGAAGTAAAAAACTCCGGCTCCGCTACCTTACTACAAACTGCGCCAACCAGTCAGCGTACTCGGATTTACAGGGACAGCCCAAACAAGACCCAGTCTATCTGGGTTGATGAGCGGGACGGAAAAGGTGTTTTAATTCTTAGATCCAACAGCGATGGGCAGGAAAAGGTGCTAGTAACCGGTTCTGGCCTTGGTCAACCACTGCGCTGGCTATCAGATACTGTAGTCTCGTACAGAGTGATAACTCCTCAGGAAACTGCCGATTATGTAGTGAACATCAACTCTGGTGAACCCAAGAAGATAAAAGACGTAACTAATACAGGAACGGCCGAGACTTTCCGTAACTAAATACTCTTTCCTAAGCATTAACGTGATGTGCTAAAATCGTTGTAGATAACAATAAGGAAAACAATGTTCCAACTAAAAAAAATAGCTATTCTTACGCCCGTATTTCTACTTCTCTTAATTTCGTCTGGTTCGGTTGCGAATGCGCAAGCCAGTCAAGCGACCGATAAGGCAACTAATCCAGTCAAATTGGTAAATGCTGAAAGCGACCAACTACGTACCAGAGCCCAATCCAAAATCGAAGAAAGGGTTTCTGAAGACAAAAAGAATTACCCTAAAGTTTTGTCGGCATTAGAACGCCAACGCATCGTCGGCAGGTGTAAGCCAGCTCAAAATGTAATAGTCGCCTACACCAAAAAAGTTGATAATTTTGAAACCAGCCGTAAAAAGGTTTATGGCAATGTAACGGATAGGCTTAATTCGCTTGCAAACAAGCTGACAGAAATGGGCTACACTGAGGAAGCATTAGTGGTGCAGGCAAAACAGCTTGAGTTCCAGCAGAAAGTCGACGAAGTCTACGCTTCAATTGATGATTTTCAGCAGGCGCTTGTCGATCTAGGAGAAGTGAATTGTACCGAAAACCCTGATGCATTTCAGGCCGTACTAGATACATCGAGAAGTTACCGTGTTGCAATTAATGAAAAGACGAAAGCAGTTCGTGAATATTATTCTCAGGATTTAGTAAAAGCACTCTCGGAAATTAAATCTAAACTGGCCACCGCTCCTGCACCTACTAAGGAAGAAAACTAATGGACCAAAAACCGTTTGACCCTACCAATACTGAAGATGCTGCTAAATCCGCATCGCTAGATCCAATAAATCCAACAACGCCCGTCTCAGTACCAGTAGTTAGCGAAGAATCTTCATCAACTCCTACGACTGCGGAAGAGCCATTGGAGCAGTCCGAGCCGGCTGTTGATACAAGCGCGGTTAGCGAAGAATCTAACGAACAACCTGTAGCCGAATCTGACAGTCCTGTCGAACAAACTGCGCCCGAAGTAAGTACCACCGAGCCAGCAGTAGAGGCTAGCGGACCATTTAGTGCTGCCGCCAGTGAAGCAGTAGCAGAACCAGCAGACGAAACTAAGCTTGCGCCTACCGCTCCAGAATCACCCTCAGGCTTACCTCCTATGCAGGAAACCCCTGCAGAAGCACCTATAGACACTAGTTCTGATGATTTTGCCCCTAGATTTGAAGAGGCTAAAGACAACTCGCTAGAAAATGTGCCCGTAGCAGCATCAGGTGCCTTTGCAGGCGGTGCTGTAAGTGGCGCCGGTCAGGGCTCGTTTAATGATAAATCTGATACTTTAGGCAAGAAAGCACCTGATCCTATTTCGGCCAACTCTAAAACTGCTGGTAATGCCAGCCAAGAGCATTCTCACTCTAAAAAGCTATTAATCCTAGTGGCAACTTTAATAGGCTTAATGCTAGCTGCAGCCGTAATTTACATATACATGACTTCGAATAAGTCTGCAGTACCCATAAGTGGAACTCCTAGCTCTAATATATTTTCAGCAGAGGCAGATCAAATAGACACTAGTATAGAGCAGAGCCAACAGGAGCTGGACTCTCTTGCAGATTCTGACATTAGTGAAGAAGATTTAAGCGATTCGACTCTTGGCCTATAGTTAAATAAGGAGGAGCTCTGCTCCTCCGTGCTCGCTCAGAGTAAATCTGAGCTTCGCCTTCCTCCTCTGCTTGCCGCCGATGCAAGGCATCGGTTCGCCTGCGGCTCAGACTTTTATTTAGCTCTGCGTCTCGTATTGGCGACTTGACCGTAAATTGGAACAAGCGCTAAAGATTAAATAACTTTACTTACGTTTTTTAGTAGTCGCAGGCATGCCGTATGGTACAAAAGCAAGTTTTATTTTTGCATGGTCAAGTGCTTGTTTTAGTTCGGTATAAAATACGCTCTTTATCTCTAGCTGCTTGCCGCCTGTCGTCTTGCCCATGACTTTTACAGTTACACCGGTGCCAGTGTAGTCTACTATTCTAATAAATCGTGGTGGTTCAATAATCTCTCCCTTTAGCTCGGGTTCGTTGCTTATTTTTTCACCGACCTTGTCGATAATTGTTCGAAGTTTATTTATATCTGTATCACCTTCTACAGTAATGTCGAGATTAATTTGCCCAAAGCCCATGCTCATGTTTGTAGCCACTACTATCGAACCATTAGGAACGTGATGAACCGCACCGCTTAGATCGCGTAGTACAGTTGTACGGATTGTTATGTCTTCTACACTTCCGCTGACGCCCTCCAGCTCGACATAGTCACCGATTCGGTACTGGTTCTCACTTATGATAAACACACCGCTGACCAGGTCGTTAATAAGCTTTTGTGCACCAAGCCCTAATCCAATGCCAATTACGCCAGCGCTAGCTAGAAATGGTGCTGTGTTGACACCAATAAGGCCAATAATGACGATTGCACCAGTTATCCAAACGATAAACCGCGTAATGCCGGCGCCTAAATTGGTTAAAGTTTTAAGTCTTTTTTCACGATCTGTAGGTGACTGGTACAAATCATTTCTAATAGTTCGCTCTAATATTCGTTTGATGCCTTTTTCGGCGTATCGACTAACTAGCCAACACAGAAGTACGACCGCAAAGATTCGCCAAAGCGATTGACTATTGCGTGATAACCAATCACCAAAACTTTGTTGCCATTCGCCTACCCTTAAAGCAAAATCCAAAAACTGCATATGCTTTTAGTATATTGCATCTAGTATTATGTACCTAGTATTAGGAGGATATATGGCCGAGTGGGAAGAAGTTGAGTATTGGCCTGACGGCAAAGATCAAAAAGCTCTGCGGAAAAATTTTACGTTTAGTGATTTCAAGACTGCATTAGAATTTGTTAATAAAATTGGCAAATTAGCAGAAGAGTCGAATCATCACCCAGACATTAACCTAGGCTGGGGCTATGTACAGGTTTGGTTAACCTCACACGATGCCCACGGAATCACCAAAAAAGACCATTTGCTTGCTAAAGAAATCGATCAACTTCAGAAATCTAACTAATATAATTTTTTCTTAGCCATTCGTCTAGGCTGCCACCGCCACCGGCAGTAAGGCATAAGACTAAATCACTTGATTGGGCATGTTTAGTAATTATGGATTTAAGTTTGTTATCTAGTTTTGAGGGTTCGGTCTTGTCTTTTTCAGATACTAGTTCTGCAAGTTTATCTGGGGTCAAATCTTCTAAACTTTCGTCTTCGCGGGCGCGATAGCTTGGAACTATATAAAGTTTTTTGACTCCGTCAAAAAGATGTTCAAGATCGTCTCTTATAAAATGCTGCCGGGTGTTGTGCAGTCCTTCATAAACCACCACTACATTTTTCCCTGCGACTTCGTGCGCTAGTTGCAAAGCACCGCGAATTTTGTCGGGAGTGTGCGCATAATCTGAAATTATATTTGGTGCTATCATTTCAAAACGCCGCGAAACTCCTGGAAATACGTTCATAATTTTGGCCAAGGTTTCAACGTCTTCGTCTGTCACCTCCGCTAACGCTTGTATAGCTAGTCGTGCATCTTTACGGTTTACGTCGCCAAGCAGAGTAAGCGAGGCCATGCCAAGCGGCTGCTGAGCCATTGTTATGACAGTTTTGTCGTCTTGTACACCGAGTTTTTCGGCGTCACTAGCCCATGCAATTGTGGCCTTGGACTGTCCGACGAATTGTCTGAAAGCCTCGTAATATTCCTCTCGGGTAGGGAAAACGTCCGGATGATCATAATCAATGCCAGAAAGCACAGATATGAAAGGCTCAAAACTTAGGAAGTTACGATCGTACTCGTCGCATTCGTAAACGAAATATTCTGCTCTTGGGTCGTATTCTCCCATTTGGCCAAAAGACAATTTGGCGCCAACCGAATAACTTACAGGCAAATCCAGTTGTTTGAACAGCCAAACGAGCATGGCAGTAGTAGTTGTTTTGCCGTGGGTTCCGGCGATAGCGATGAGTTTCAGGGACTTCTCTTTAATAAGCTGGCTCAAAAATTCATCACGTTTAGTTAGTTTAATATTATTTTCGCGTGCATATCGCAAAACAGGGTGGTCGGACTGCTCTTTTTCGGCCGCACTTGTAGTGACAACCCAATCAATCGGCGATTCAGTGTGTACGGCAGATAAATGTTCTTCGTCAGCCGAAACTTCGATATTAGTAAGCCCATTACCTTTAAGATATTGGAGATATTCGCTGTCTTGTTTATCGGAGCCGTAAACTTCATAACCCGCTTTGTTCGCAATCAAAGCCAGTGGCCCAATGCCGGTCCCGCCTACGCCTACAAAATAAATCCGCATGCACTAAGGATAGCAAAAAGGATGTTAAAATGTATCTAAGTAAGGTCAAATAAAAATGCTAAGAAAATTTATTAAAAGGTTCGTCCCGCGCACTCATTATTGGCGCAATATTGGTTTTGACGAGCTATCAGAGATATACGCCAGCCAAATGCTTCGTTCACTAGCTTTAAGCCTGGTCAGTATTTTTGTGCCGGTTTACCTGTACACTATCGGTTATTCATTCCGGCAGATCCTGCTTTTCTTTGCCGTATGGTTCGCGAGCAGACTTGTGACAACACCATTTATGGCTTTGATAGTCGGACGGATCGGGCCTAAACATTCAATCTTGTTGTCGCAAATTTTACAAATAGTTTACCTTAGCATGCTAATGACTCTTGAATCTATGAATTGGTCGATTTACTTACTTGCTTGCATCGGAGCTACTGCCTTAGGCCTGTTCTGGATTGGCTTTCATACCGATCTTTCGAAAGTTAGGCATCCTGAACATGCGGGAAAGGAACTGAGTTATGTCAACAATTTCGAGCGATTCGGAGCAATATTAGGTCCTCTTATTGGTGGGCTGGTAGCCAACTTCTATGACCCGCGCTATACGATATTTATCGCTTTAATTGTTATGGTATTGTCATCCTTGCCTCTGCTAGCTACCAAAGAGCAGGTTTTACTAAAACAAAAAATCAGGTTTCGTGGGTTTCCGTATCGTGAAAACATAAGAACCAGTTTAGCTACAGCAGCTTTAGAACTAGATACTCAGTCCTGTCAGATTGTCTGGCCACTTTATGTTGCCGTGGCTATATTCGGTCAGGATATTTTTGGAAAGCTTGGGGCAATGGCAGCCTTGAGCGTAGCACTAGGCCTTTTGTTTACCCATGCCATCGGACGGCTGATAGATAATAAGCGTGGCGGGGAGCTGCTGTTTTATAGCTCAATAGCTAACTCGGTAGTTTATCTGCTGCGACCGATCGTGAACACCACCTTACTTGTTTTTGGTATTAACTTAATTAACGATCCTATTACTACCGCCATGAAAATTCCTTTTTTGAAAGGCTATCACGATGCTGCTGACAGTTATGAGGGCTACCGAATTGTATTTTTTGCAGTTAACGAGTGGTTTACAGCTTTTGTACGCTCACTTTTCTGGCTAGGTTTATTCGCTGCCACTTACTTGTGGCCAGCCCTAACAGTTATGAAGTGGCATTTTGCGGTAATGGCTGTACTAGTATTAGGAATTTTATTACAAAGATTTCCAGCACTATACCGCCAAAAAGCATAATCATCATAAACTCGTCCGCCAGCTGGCGGATTATTTCGAGTAAGTTTGGAGGAGCAGCGCTCCTCCTTTAAGCCCATGAGCAAAGCGAACCGATGCTCTAGCATCGGCTTTAGCGAGGAGGGAACGAAACTCGAATTTATTTCGAGTAAGTTTGGAGGAGCAGCGCTCCTCCTTTAAAATAAAGCTTATGCCTAAAAGAGATATTCTCCAGAAGCGACTATACCTTGTAATTATTGGCGGGCTTCTCACGACAGTCGTTGGCATATTTACCGTATTCGCATTGGTCAACAATAGTAAACAGTCAAAACTTCTTTATGATCAACTGATTGCAGTCGATAGCGCAGGTGGTGACGTTGAAGCCGCCTTATCTGAGCTAAGAACGCATATTTATTCGCATATGAACACCTCTATTGGAAGCCCAAACGGGGTTTATCCGCCGATACAGCTAAAAGGCACGTACGATAGGCTAGTTGCTTCCGAGCAGGCTAAGCAAGCGGACGGCAGTGATTTGTACAATCAAGCTCAGGCTGACTGTGAGCGTCGTTTTCCGGGAGGCTTATCAGGTCGTAACCGCATCCCATGTATAACCGAATATATCGGTTCCCGAAGCGAACAAGCAGTTCTTATTCCAGATGGCCTGTATAAGTTCGATTTTGTTTCTCCTAGATGGTCTCCAGATGCGGCTGGGTTTGGACTCCTGCTTACGGTTGCATTAGGTATGTTTACACTATTTAACCTAGCGCTTTTGTGGCATTACCGCTCAATCTTAAGAAAGAGCTTCTAAAATATTAAAGCCCCGAACTTGCGGGGCTTTAATATTGAGCTAATTTAACTATCGCTGATTGGTAGGGTTGTTTGTGTTAGTAGTATTAGTGTTGTTGGTGTTCGCTGGCGTGCTGTTTGTTGGGGTAGTGGTTTCTTCGGTAGCCTGGGTCTGTTGCTGATTTGCGGCTTCAGGGTTTTCCTTGTAAGCAGTGATAGCTTTTACTACCTGGCCGTCGTCTTTTAGGTTCTCCCAGAACTGTACTTCGTCAACGTTGATATACATCGAGTCTTCAGGACCATGAAGTTCACTGCCAAGCTTGGCAAGGCTAATATTGTTGGCGTTTTGTTGATCTGCCTGACCGGGTTGAACTTGCTGGTTAACTCTCAGGTAGAATATGTCTTTTAGGCCGATAACCTTATCGCTGAAGTGGAAAATCTTGCCGAAATAAACTTGTCCACCGTTAAGGAAAACAGCTTGGTACTGGCTAGCCTTTACTGCTTCGGCTTGAATATTGTTTTTACGGGTTGGTGTTCCAAATGCCAGTAGTCCTACTACTCCTATCGCAAGTACCGCAGTTGCAATGAGCATTAAGAAACTCATCATCTTTGCTATATCTCTACCGCCGCCCCTAGACTTGTTGGTCGGAGCAGGGTGCGTAGGTTCGTTTTGTGTTACTTGGTTATTAGGGGCTTGCTGTTCCTGAACTACAGGACGGCTGCCACGTGGGTTAAAATCCATAATTACTAAATCCACCTTAATGTTATTTTTTATATACGTCTCTTAGTGTAACGCATAACCATAAACGACTTCAAGTCTAATCCTAAAGTGTACAAACAAGAAAGTGCTGTAATTATTAATCATAAAGAACAGATAATAACAGAGGTCAAGGTGTTAATAATTTGTACGATATAAAGCATAAGGGGTTGACAACAGTTCAGCTCCGGAGTTATCTTGAGGTTACTAATAATCTAAGAGGGGAGATGTCAGAATCATGGCATATACACACACGAATTCAAAGGGTGTTACTTATCACCTAAACAGCAAGGCTGTAGTCTTGCGAGGTGGTAAAGAACAGACTATTTATTATTTCAGCAAAGATTCACGTCCAGAAGCTAGCGAATTGCCAGCAGGTATGGAAGTTAACGAGAACCCACGAAATGGATTTTTGACCGTTAAGCGCAGCAAATAAGTATTTATTTGACGCATCAAAGCGCCTCCAGTGTCGGGGCGCTTTTAATTTGGCGCGAGGGAAGAATTCACATTATACTAAAGGAATATGGGAAAAACTATTGTTAAGGTCGTTCGTCTGACCAAAAAATATGGCAATAAAACGGTCGTAAAAGGTATTAGTTTCGATGTAAGCGAAGGCGAGATTTTCGGAATACTCGGCCCAAATGGCGCTGGCAAAACCACTACTCTTGAGATGCTGGAGAGCCTGCGTCCTATAGATGGTGGTAGCGCCACTCTTGACGGCATAGATGTCGCTAGTAATCCAAGCAAAATCAAGGCACTTATCGGCGTCCAGCCGCAAACTCCAAGTTTCGAGGAAAAAACTAAGTTAACCGAACTAATTGAGTTCTTTTCGTCTACTTACGGTGAAAAAGTAAACGCTCTAGACTTTTTAAAAAGCGTCGACCTTGAGGATAAGGCTAATTCTTATCCGGAGCAGCTTTCAGGCGGACAACGCCAAAGGTTTTCGATTGCAGCCGCATTAGTACATGGTCCAAAAGTGTTTTTCCTTGATGAGCCTACGACAGGCCTCGACCCTCAGGCACGGCGTAACTTATGGGAACTGATAAAGGATGTCCAAAAAAGGGGAGTAACTGTGATTATGACTACGCATTATATGGATGAGGCAGAGTTGCTTTGCGACAGAGTAGCAGTCATGGACAACGGCAAGATAATCGCCCTCGATACACCTAAGAACCTCGTCAAAAACTTGCTCAAAAAAGGATTCAAAAAGACTCAACACGTTGAGCAAGCAAATCTTGAGGATGTCTTTATCGACCTAACCGGAAAGGCTTTGAGGGACTAATCATGAATATTCGTAAAAATTTACTACCCATTTCTACTTTCGTAAAAATTGATGTTAGGCGTCTCTTCCGCGACAAAGTCGCAATATTCTTCGTGTTTTTGTTTCCACTAATCTTCCTCATAATCTTTGGTTCTGTTTTCCGTGGCAGTAACGGCGTGTCTTTCCGCGTGGCTATCATCAATGAGGCCAATAACGAATTTGCATCGAAATTTGTAGATCAGACATTCCCAAGCGAAGAAGATAAAAAATCTACTCAGGTCAAAACCCCTTTTAAAGTTGATGACAAAATCACTAGTTTAGAGCAAGCCAAGGAAAAAATGGATCGTGGGCAGTTAGATGCCACAATCATTTTGCCGCAAGGATTCGGTGACGTGCAGGAAGGTCAGGGCTTCCCTAGTGGTCAGGCTAAAGTTTTGTACAATCAATCCAACGAATCCGGGGGTCGAACTCTCTCTACCGTCATGGAGGGCATATTCAAAGATATCAATGCTGGCTTAGTTCCTGCAATAGTACCATTTAGCGTCAAAACAGAGTCTACCGCTACCAAAGGTTTATCCCAGTTCGACTACACTTTTTCCGGAATATTAGGCTTTACTCTGTTGTCTTTGGGTATTTTTGGCCCCACAACAGTCTTCCCACGTCTTAAAACGAAGGGCGTACTGCGACGCTATAACACCACAACGCTCAAGGTCTGGCAGTACTTTTCAGGCAATGTTATCAGCAACGGTATAATCGGTCTTTTGGCAGCAGGGCTGATGTTTGTAGCTGCGCTATTGGTCTTTGATCTCAATATGCGCGGCAGTTATTTTAACCTTGCTGTGATTGTCGTCTTTGGCACGGTCCTACTGTTTGGTATCGGCTTGGCACTCGGCGGTTGGGCAAAGAATGAAAATCAGGCGGCGCCGCTGGCTCAGCTGGTAACGCTTCCGATGATGTTCCTTTCAGGTGTATTCTTTCCAACCTTCCTTATGCCGGAATTGCTGCAAAACATCACCAAATTCATACCACTCACGCCTATAATTGATTCAATACGCCTAGTAATTACCGAAAACGCTAGCCTGACAGATCTTGGCCCACAGCTAGCCATCATGGCAGCGTGGACAGTGGTAATCTACATAATCGCCTTCCGCGTCTTCCGCTGGGAATGAGACAAGCGACAGCCAACTGATTTCCTGGCAGAGCCAGAAACTCTGTCGGCTTCTTGGCTGATTACTGCGTCAGAACTTCCGTTGCTCGTTCACCGTACCATACTGTACGGCTCTCTCCGCTACTCTGTGCTTTCTTGTACTCCGCTCAAGCGCTTGCCTCATTCGCCCTAAAATGCTTAATGAGTTTAGCTGTCCACCCCCTAAAGCCAAAGCAAAGCTTTGGTTCGTTTCACTCAGTAGTAACTAAACGTAGACAAGTAAGCACAAGAGTGATATAATAGTAATAATATGGATAAAAACCCTAATTCACCTAATTTATACGAAGGCTCGCGTGACGATATCAGAGATTTATACGGAAATCGTAAAAACCCTGCAACCGATTACGGGAACAGGCGTCCGATTGGTGGTGATTCTCTACTACAAGGCGTTACAGAACCAACTACTGAAACATCGAGAGACTTAGTTCAGGGGAGTTTATTTGATTTGCCTGAGGCTGTTGATGTTGGGTTAACAGATCAAGCCGATGCGACTCCAGCAAAAGTAATACCAGAAGAAGCACGAGAAGCGATAGATAGATTAAAATCACGACGCCCCGGATCGCTTACTGCAGAACAATTAAATGAAATTAGTGTCCGCGCGGCTACACGCGCATTAGACGAGCGGCTTAAAGGTAAGTAAAAGATGAGAGAATCTGACGGACAGTATGTTTTGGGTTGTCTAAATCGAAGATTAGACGGTCCAGTAGGCCCGCCTATGTTGGGTGTAGTAGAGCGGGATTTAAGTATTGTGAACGACGAAAATTATTTCGGTAAAGTCGCTACAGAAATAGGCACTTCTAGTGTTATCAGACTTCCGGGAATTGATATAAAACCCAAAGCTGACCGAATAAGAAGAGGTGTCAATGGCGCTAGATCTAGAAGCGGCGCAACAATACTAGAGGAAATTTCGCTAGCAACATATGCCGAAGACACTTGCAGATCATTATTCAGAGTTACTAAGACTGGAGTATTAATACCATTAGACGAAGGCGATACTGTCGAATCTATGAAGGCGCGTACGAGCGATTATGTTGAAGAAATATTTGAAGTTGCCGAAAGAGAGCGCATACCTTTGAGTGGCCATCGAAGATCTAAAGGTTTTGATGAATTAAGAGAGGAATTTCGGTATGGCGAATCAGGCACAGTACTTAACCTAGCTGTTCTGGCCGGTAATAACAGTGGTCGTAAAGTAGATTTCTGGTTTAGTCAATTAGACAATACTACTAGAGGCCTAAGCAGAATTCCCAAAAAAGCAGTAGATGCTTTTATCGGATATGCATTGTCGCGACCTATCAAATACGACGAAAAGCGTGACATAATTCAAGGATTGGCGGATATCCGTTCTCATGCACTCGAACAGACAAAATAAAATTCACAGCAATCTATGAGCGCAGTTTATCCTATCTTTATTCTGGCGCCGATGGACGACGTCACCGAGACGGTTTTTCGGCGGATTGTCACTGACTGCGCTGCTCCAGACATGACGATGACCGAATTCGTGAACGTCGATGGCCTGTGCAGCGTCGGTCGCGCCCGCCTGATGCCGAGGCTCAATGCCACTTTGGACACAGTGCCCGTTATCGCACAAATATGGGGCAAAACTCCCGAAAACTTTGAGACAATCGCCCGCGAAATTTCGCTAGGGTTACTAAGCGATCCAGAATACGAATCCTGGCTTAGCAGAGAAATGCATGGAGATGAAGCGCAAGGCGGCGGCGATGAACGGAGCAAGGCGTACATAAGGTACGCCGAAGCGAGTACAGGAGCCGACAACACAGCGATTCGCTCCAAGGCTGGCAGTGCCTCCAGCTTGGCTGGAGGGCAGGCAAAGCCGTTGCATTTCTCTGGAATAGATATCAACTTTGGGTGTCCCGACAAATCCGTAGTCAAAAACGAATGTTGCAGCGCCCTGGCTCAACCACACCTCCATGAAAAAGCAATTGAGATAATCCGTGCCACAAAACGCGGTGCCGGTAATATGCCAGTCAGCATCAAGACCAGGCTAGGGTTTTCGTCTATCGATAATACTTGGCACGAGCTGTTACTGGCCGAAAAACCATCGATGCTAACGGTGCATGTACGAACGACTAAACAGATGAGCAAAGTCCCGGCGCAGTGGGAGGCAATACTGCCGATTATTGAACTACGCAACAAGCTTTCTCCAGATACAAAAATTATACTGAACGGCGACATCAAAACTCGTTTGCAAGGTCAGACCTTGTTAGATAAATATGGAGTGGATGGGATAATGATTGGGCGCGGCGTGTTCGACGATCCATATTGTTTTGCCGATTCGCCAACTGGCGAATCGCCCTGGAGCGAGTTAAGCCGCGAAGACAAGTTGGCTATTCTGAAAAAGCACATTACCTTTTGGCAACAAACGTATCCGAACGGCGAGCGCAAATTTGATCCTCTAAAAAAATTCTGCAAGATATACTGCAACGGCTTCGACGGCGCCAAAGAACTCCGCGAACATCTGATGTCATGTAAGACGGCCGATGAGCTGCTTACAATAATTAATGACTAAGGGAAGAGAAGCCGGAGCATCTGGCTTTGCCAGTGCACCGCGCGATGAGAAACCTTTCAGGTGTCTCATTATAAAGATCTCCGCGAACAACTTATGGCTTGCAAATCAGCCGACGAATTATTAAACCGACTTAATTAGGCTCCTCAAACTGGCATAGAAAGTCTGCTAGCTTGACATTAAATAGCATTAAGACAATAATGCGTCCAGACATAAGCACTTTTCAAATCGAAAATAAAGACTTAAAAAGAGAAAAGAGAATTGAATATGGGGACTCGCAGCCCGTTACTCAATGTTATTTTGGTATTGTTCGCGCCCTTAATAATTGGCGTTATATTACTATTTCCTTCGATAGCCGATGCTTTAATAGCTAATACGCCAGTTACTCGGGTGTCGGAAGCATTTCCTGCTCCTTTTATAGGCGCAAACAGTAACAGCCAACAAGTATCTACATCATCTGACGGTCGTTATACCGCATTTCAGTCAGCTGCAACTAACTTAGTTAGTGGGGATACGAACGGTGCGCTAGACATTTTCTTATTTGATAATCAGACAGTTGCCGTTACGAAAGTATCAACCAGTTCTGCTGGAGTACAAGGAAATGGCGCCAGTGCTTGGCCGAGTATATCAAGTGACGGCCGGTATGTAGCATTCGAATCAATTGCAAATAATTTAGTGGCAGGAGACACCAATTTTGCCTATGATGTATTCTTAAAAGATCTCCAAACTGGTACGACCACCAGAGTTTCTACGGATTCTTCTGGAGCCGAGTCAAACTCTAGTAGCGGCTGGCTTAGCATTTCACCGAATGGCAGGTATGTTGCCTACTATTCCGATGCAACAAACTTAGTCGCAGGAGACACTAATTCCCAAATAGATTTATTCATAAAAGATACACAAACCGGTATTACCACGAGGGCTAATACTGATTCTTCTGGCACTCAGGCGGTGGGCGGGGGAAGTTACTATCCATCTTTCTCAGCTGACGGAAGATATGTAGTGTTCCAGTCCACAGCGACAAATTTAGTTGCTGGCGACACAAATGCGCTAGATGACGTATTTCTAAAAGATACTCAGACAGGTACAACCACTAGAATATCTACCGACTCATTAGGCGCACAAGCTACTGGAGGGAATAGTTTCAGACCAGATATTTCATCTGATGGTCGTTATGTCGTGTTTTATTCGACCGCATCTAATCTAGTAGCAGGTGATACCAATACTTTTAGAGATGTTTTTATTAAAGATACTCAGACAGGCATAACCACAAGACTTTCCACAGATTCTTCTGGTGCCCAGTCTGACGGTCAGAGTTATTTTCCAAAGATTTCCGCTGATGGCCGCTACGTAGCATTTGAATCAGGTGCTACAAATTTGGTTGCAGGAGACACGAATGGCCGTTACGATGTGTTCCGTAAAGACACAGTAACAGGCACGACAATAAGGGTATCAACAACATCGAGCGGTGCACAAGTTAGCGCGGGGAATACTGTAAACTCGCCAACATCACAAGGTCTAGATATTACTGCTGACGGCAGGCATGTAGCCTACAACAGCCAAGCCGTTGGTTTGCATGCAGATGACACGAATGCATATACTGATATCTTTCTCAAAGATACGCAGACGAATGCTACTATCCTTGTAAGTACAAATGGTGGCGTGACCAACATAGACACAAACGCCAATGATAATACCGAAAGCGGCCCTTCTCTATCTGCGAACGGCCGGTATGTGGCATTTTCTTCCGCTGCTAGCAATCTTGTTGCAAACGATACCAACAGTTGGGCAGACGTCTTTGTAAGAGACATGCAAACAGGTGTAACAAGCTTGATCACGACCGACAGCAACGGTGTGCAAGGTAATAATTCAGAGATGTTCCCCGTCGCAACTATAAGTGACGATGGCCGTTACGTGGCCTTTGCATCAGACGCCGATAACTTAGTCACTGGAGACACAAACGGTTTTTATGACGTTTTTGTTAAGGATAGGCAAACAGGCGCAACCACGAGGGTATCTACAAGTGCCACGGGCACACAAGCTAATGCAGATCTCGGAACATGGACCGCAGTAATTTCGGCGGACGGACGGTATGTCGTGTTCAACTCGGAAGCGACAAATTTATTACCTGTAGCTACCAACGGAAACAGGCATACTTTCATAAAAGACATCCAGACTGGCGCAGTCACATTAGTTAGCTCTGACTCCTCAGGAAATGAAGCGAACGATGATAGTGAAAATAGTCCGGGTCTTGCTATTTCCACAAATAATCGCTTCGTAGCGTTTGAATCTATCGCTACAAATCTTGTACCAGGCGGTACGGTCAACAACTGTAGTAATATATTTAAAAAAGATCTTCAAACGGGTGTAACCACTTTAGTGAGTTCAGATGCGTCTGGCAATGAAGGCAACAGCTGCAATGACGGTAGAGGGGTATCAATATCTGCTGATGGACGTTATGTCGCATTCACTACATGCGCAGACAATTTGGTGCCTGGATTCGGAGGAGATTGCGGCGTTTATCGTAAAGATACTCAGACGGGAGCTATAGTTGTAGTGTCAACGAATGCAGCAGGTCAAGACGCTAACAATTACTCCGTACTTGATCAATACTCCGTTGGATCATCAAATGCTATGTCCGATGACGGCCGATACGTGGCTTTTTGTACTGAGGCAGACAATTTTGTTCCTGAAGATACCGATAGTGATTGTGATATTTTTGTAAAAGACCTCGCTACAGGAGATATTTCGCTTCTGTCTGAAAGTGATGACTGGTCCTTTATTGCTAACATCTCCCGCGACGGCAAGTACATTGCCTTTTTCTCTAAAGATTCGCCACTTGTAACTGGTGATAATAACGGTTACTTTGACATCTTATACCGTGCAAATCCCTTTGTAACTACTCCTAGCTCCGACAATTTCTCAGCTACACCGCTGCAATCAGCTTCTGGTGGAACTACTGCTTCAGTACTACCGAACGACATCGTTAACAATGCACCAGTGTCAGCCGCTAACTATATATTGACAATCGCCAACGATGGCGGCCTAAGCGGCGTAGTGATCAATGCTGATGGAACACTAACTATCCCTGTAAATGCAGTAGGAGGCAGCTATACAGTTACCTACCAAATGTGTGAGGCGGTAGCACCAAGTTATTGCGTAACTAGCACTGCTAATGTATCGGTATTAGGAGCGTCTACTT
>JALYSF010000016.1 GCA_030854905.1 bacterium | reverse complement strand
AAGTGAAGCTATGTACCTGAGAGAAGCTAACTATCTACACGCATCCGTATTATTCTTGACGAAATCATTAAAGCTACCAGAGCCGTCGCAAACCTGCTTTTTGACATCCAACTGTCCGGTTGTTTGCTGTTGCAGCGTCGTGAACTTATCGTTTGTGTCTTTGATAAACCACGCCACTCTAAACAAAAGATAACCGACCACAATCAAACAAACCATGACAATCGCTCCAAAGAACCTAACCCAAAAATTCAGAATCTTTAGCTGTTTAACTAATTGCTTTTGCAAATCCTCATTCATAACATTAGTATAAACCAATTCTTTTATCTTCCGGTGCTTCCTAAGCCGCCAACTCCTCTTACTGTATTATCCAATTCGTCAGACTCAACAAAATCAGCCTGTTCGTGTTTAGCAATAACAAACTGCGCAATCCGGTCGCCGTGATTAACAATAAAATCTACCTGGCTGTGATTTATAAGTATTATCGAAAGCTCTCCCCGATAATCACTATCAATAGTGCCAGGAGAGTTCAGTACAGCGATACCGTGTTTTGCCGCAAGCCCGCTTCGAGACCTCACCTGCCCTTCGTAGCCCTTAGGAATTGCCACTGCCAGACCCGTTGGAATAACTTTGTATCCACCCGCTGCCAACACTAGCGTTTCGTCAAGACAAGCATGCAAATCCACCCCAGCCGCTTGCTCAGACTGATATTCAGGAATAATCGCGCTATTATGCAGTTTAACTATTATAATTTTCATAATATTTTCATGACTTTGTGGCAGGTCTTTAACGCGGGAATCGGCCTCAATCATTTAAATAGCATACCATTAGCGTTAGATTTCTAACATCTAAATGGAGCGATTTTTGTTACAGTGAGATTGGAGGTAATTAATTATGTCAGACGACAATACAAACGATAATTTTCAACAAAATACGGACGATTCAAATCCGTTAAACGATACGCAAGATGATCAACAATTAAACGAAGATAACTCTACGCCTTTTTCACCGCCAGATGGTGTTCAAGATAGAATAGACGATACTCATCCATCTACAGACACAAATATCGACCCCATGCAACGTTACGACGAAGGCATCGAAGGCGCGGCAAATATTGAACTCCCTGGCGAGGCCGCCGACGAAGATGACCAACTCCCCGAAACCGTAATTTAATACTAGCTAATTAGTTTCGTTCTTGGTTTCAAGAATTTTCTAAAGTTCGCCCCAAGTTTTGCCGGTACTGATATCCACTTTTAGTTTTACGCCTAGTTCTGGGTAAATATTTTCCATTGTTTGTTTCATCATTTTGCCAACATTGTCGGTATCTTTTTCTAGGCACTCTACCAAAATACTGTCGTGTATCTGAAGAATCTGCCTAGGAACAGCAGATTCAGAACGCTGAACGGTGAACGGTGAACGGGAATTAATTTTTGAGGTTCTATCTTCGTTCTTCGTTCTTCGTTCTTCGTTCTGATCAAACTGTTCCTGTAGTTTGATCATTGCCATCTTAGTTAAATCCGCTGCTCCACCTTGAATAGGCATGTTAATTGCCGCGCGGTAAGCGCCTTCACGCACCATAAAATTACTGCTTTGTACGTCCGGCGTTGGCTTGCGCCTACCTAATATTGTCTCGACGTAGCCTTTTTTTAAGGCCATATCGCGGAAATTATCTATCATTCCTCGAAGTTTAGGACGAACCTCAAAATACTTAGCGATAAAAGCTTTGGCTTCTGCATAGCTCATGCCTGTCCCCTCGCTAAGCCCATGAGTACCTTGTCCATAAAGTATCCCGAAATTAACAGCCTTGGCTGCGTATCGTTGCGCCTTAGTTACGTCTTTTGAATCAATTCCGGCGACAAGCGCTGCTGTTTCGGTGTGCACGTCTCGATCGGAATTAAATGAATCGATCATCCCCTCATCACCACTCATTGCCGCTGCAACACGAAGTTCAAATTGAGAGTAATCTCCACTCACTAATACATTGCCTTTTTCTGCTATAAATCCCTGCCGCAGCTCTCGGCCAAGCTCGGTCCTAATTGGAATATTTTGCAAGTTTGGATCTTGGCTGCTCAAGCGTCCGGTTGGCGCCACAGTCATATGGAAAGTAGTATGTAGCCGCCCATTTTTATCAACCATTTTCGGCAAAGTATCAACATAAGTACCCTTCAGTTTCGTGAACTCACGGTATTGTTCTATGCAATCGATAATCGGGTGAAGCTCCCTCAATTTGCCTAATACGTCGCTGGCTGTACTAAAATGACCTGCCTTGCCCTTCTTAGTAACGTTAGTTGGCAGGCTAAGCTTGGTAAATAGAATTTCAGAAAGCTGAGTCGGACTGCTGATATTAAATTCCTGATCGGCATAGCCATATATCGTCTGTTCAATATCTATAATCTTATCGGCTAGATTTTCTGAAAACTTGCCAAAGAACTTAGGGTCTATCTTTACTCCTGCCCTTTCCATACGAGCCAATACCGGGATAACCGGCCACTCTACTTTATCGGCAAGTTTAATTAAACTAGTCACCTCGCTCATTTGCTCGCCCTGCATCACTGCTAGTGCCCGGATTACAGCGCAGATCTCAGCAGCGCGTTCTAAAGCCTGGTCATCGTCGATATTATCAAGTTCAGAGTTATAACCAAGATCGGTGCTAGCAAGTGTAGTTAGTGAATAATCGCGCCTGATACTACTTACTAAAAATGCTCCTATTTGTACATCATGCGTCACGACTGGAAGTTCATCGTATCCCAGCTCAAGCAGCAATTTAAAAACACTCTTAAGATCGTAACCCGTCAAACCTTCCGGCAGACTGAAAGCTGAAGACTGAAAGCCGAAAGCTCTAAGATCTAAAGCATACGCGTTTTGCTCATCCGCCAAGACTAATAGCGTAGGATTCTTACCATGCTTGCCCGAGCAGCGCCCATAGGCAACGACATCCCCATCTAGTTCTATTCGTGAAAGATCTTTATTATTGTTAATCAGATGAAGTTTAGGGAGTAAAGAGTCTACTGAACTTTGAGCAACTGCCGACGAATTGCTTTGCGCTGTATTTCCTTCGTTCTTCGTTCGTTGTTCGTCGCTGCCCATCTGCATACCACTAGGTAAATTGCGAAGCAGGCTTCTGAACTCAAGCCGTTTCAATATCGCCGCAAGCTCCGCAGTGTCTAATTTATTAACATCCATTTGTTCTAGATCTAGCTCGATCGGGGCGTCAATATATAGTCGAGCAACTTCTTTACTCATGAGAGCCGACTCTTTACCTGCTTCGAGTTTTTTGCGAACACTTTCTTTGAGCAGGTCTAGATTTTCATAAATATTATCGAGCGTTTTGTATTGTTTTAACAGATCGAGCGCAGTTTTTTCGCCAACACCCGGTACACCTGGTATATTATCCGAACCGTCTCCTTTAAGCGACTTAAGGTCCAGGAATTGTTCAACATTTATGCCGTACTTTGCTTCAAAAGCCCCAACATCGAAACGCTCAATGTTACTGAAACCTTTTTTTAGAGCGTACATATGCGTATGCTTACCGACCGCCTGGAGCATATCTAGGTCGGATGAAATAAGCATAGTTTCTAGGCCAGCAGCATCTGCTTTCTTGGCCATGCTGGCCATGATGTCGTCGGCTTCGTAATCGTCTAGTTCGTAAAGTGGCCAGTTAAATGCACGCAGTACTTCATGCAATATAGGAATCTGTATATAAAAATCTGGTGGCGCTGGCTTACGACCAGCTTTGTAGCCTGGATAAATTTCTAGCCTCTTGCGGATATTTGTTTTTGGCTTATCCCATGCTACGCAAACATAATCCGGCTTCAAACGCTTTATAAGCTCTAGCGCCATTGCCGAAAAGCCATAAACTCCACCCGTAGGCGTGCCGTCAGCCGTCGAAAGATTAGGCATGGCATAATAACCACGGTAAAAAACACTCTTTCCGTCTATAATCGCCAATTTTTTACGAGCTGTCTCCGCCATTGCTTAGTATTATACGCTGATAGATCAGAGGCGAAAACTGGTTATGCTGCAATCGCTCGGATTGTATCAAGATTAGCTAGGCTTCTAGCAGTTATCGCTAATGAGTCATATGCGATACTACCTACTTCAGCTAAATACTGTTCTACTTCGCCATTAAGTTTCATTGAAAGTACTATTCCTTCATCTATAACATCAAACTGCATGTAAGGTGTTAGCCTAAACTCTTCGTCTTCATTTTCATTAAGTCTAAAATTAAATCCTCTACCCAGCATATCTACCACGTAAACCCTATGTCTTACTGGAAATATGTCAGAACCGTTCCCACGCACTTGCCATGTTGTATCATTTTTTCGAACCCTGACTGGTTGATATAAAACGCCCTGATTTTTAGTTGCCCAATTAGCGATACGAATTGTATTTACTCCGTCACCAGAAGCAAAGAAATTATGATAATTTAAAGCATAATCACTAGGCAGTCTCTCCTGGACGGCTTCAGGGTTTGCCGATACGATTTCCTGAACAAATAAAAGCTCTTCTGCTAAGAAATGCTCCGATTCTAAATCTGCCATGTCATTTTTATAAACCCATTCGGTTTATTTTGCAAGTTAAAAACTAAATTAAAGTTCTAAAGACTTTCGGATCTCCGTGTAAAAATCCTTCGTTTCGTGTGAGTCGTTGGTAATAAAAATATCGCACTGTTCTTTAACTTTGGAGCCGTCCAGAGTTGTCTCGTCGCCGCTGGCAGTCATTTCTGCCTGCTCTTCACTCAAAAACTGTTCGAAAGTTTTGTCGTCTTCAACAGTTCGTTGCCTGCTATGAATGCGGTAGTACCGAATTTTTGGATCAGCATCGATCCATACCATTTTGCCGCCAAGTTCATGTATGCGATCGGCCTCGCCGGGATTTCGCATACTTGCCATTACTAGCCCTGCATACTTCTCGTCACCGCCCAGCTCTTCGAAATGCGCGAAGGCTTTGTCTACCAGTACGCCCAGGCCATGCTCTCGGCGCCATTCGGCACTGATAGTACGCAGTTTTTCACGTTCAAGAGGCCAACCCCGCAATCGAGCTTCCTCGCGCAACATATCAGTCACTGAAACGAATAAAAAATTGTCTTTTTCGACAAGTAGTTCGCCAAACGTATCTTTACCGCTACCGTTCGTCCCTGCTACTCCATACAAAATCATATCTGTTATTGTAGCAAATTATTTAAGGTAATCGAGCAGCTTGCGGGCGTCGCGGTGTTTGCGAAGTTTGGCAAGGGCTTTGGCTTCGATTTGTCGGATGCGCTCACGCGTAACTGAAAACTCCTGCCCTACCTCTTCGAGCGTATGGCTCTTGCCGTCGTCTAGGCCGAAACGCAAACGAATAATTTTTTGCTCACGTTCGGTTAAGCCTGAAAGTAAATCTTTGACATGCTCTTTTAGCAACTGATTGGTGGCAGATTCTTCAGGAGAAATTGTATCTTCGTCCTCGATAAAGTCACCGAGCACCGAGTCTTCCTCATCATCACGCACTGACGCATCTAATGAAGAAATATCCTGCTTAATTTTCATGATGTGTTCAACTTTATCGATGTCGAGTTCCATAGCCTTAGCTATTTCTTCATTGGTAGGCTCACGGTTGAGATCCTGTGTAAGACGTCGTTGAGTTCTGAGCAATTTATTTATTGTTTCAACCATGTGAACAGGTATACGGATAGTTCGCGCCTGATCGGCAATTGCGCGCGTGATTGCCTGACGGATCCACCAAGTCGCGTAGGTTGAGAACTTAAATCCCTTATCAGGATCGAACTTTTCAACTGCGCGCAGAAGCCCGGTATTGCCCTCTTGTATTAGATCGAGTAGATCAAGTCCGCGACCGACGTATCGCTTTGCGATCGAAACCACAAGACGCATGTTCGCTTCAGCCATTTTGTCTTTGGCGCCTTTGTCCCCGGCTACTACCTTTTGAGCTAGTGCAAGCTCTTCGTCAGCTTTAAGTAGAGGTATCTTACCGATTTCTCGTAAGTACAAACGAACGGAGTCGTCGGCAATATCGTCTAAATATTTGGAGTCCTCTAATACTACTTCCTCGGTATCGTCTAAGACCCATTCATCGCCGGCACCGGCTGCCACGGGTTCTTCAATGCCCGTTACTACTACGTTAATTTCGGCTAGTTCGCTATATAACGCATCTAGTACATCGATATTCTCGGGCGTGTCAGGGATAGCTGTGAATATATCCTTTTGGTCGAGCCTGCCATCTCTTTTGGCCTTGGCGATTAGTTCTTGTTTTAGGGTTGCGAATTTAGATTCTTCGTTATCTTCGGGCATTGATTGTTATCCTTAAATGATTAGTTTATCTGGAACTTTGTTTGTAGCTCGTCTAGTTTTTTTACTTCGGCCAGCAGCGTATCTTGATCCGCTCCCTGCTCGACCAAATTTTTACTAATAATATTTCTCTTCAGTTTTACATATTCGGCCACAAGACGAGCTCTTAAACCTAAAGTCTGATATTTAAGTTCATCTGCTTCAGTCCGGCCATAGCCTTCCTCGGCTAGTAATGCTAACATTTTGACATAATCAGCTGACTCTTTCAACTTAACAGATAGGTCTTTGCTTTCCGGAGACCCGTGATCACGGAGTACTTTAGCGACTTCGGCAGCTTCACCGTAAAATATATCTTCCGGAAGATCTTCAAGAAACCCTCGTAGTTTTGGAAAAAGCAGCATAATTCCTAAGAAATGTTGCAGTCTTTTTTCATACTCAGGCAAACTTGAGCTAGCGGGCTTGTTAGTCGGTTTTCGTAGCCTAGTTTGCCTGGACTCATGGGCTAGCTTGGATTTAAGAGCTTCGCGGCTACTGCCCGATATTTTAGCCAGTTCACTCAAGTAATGATCTTGCTCAACTGGGTCTTGCAGTTTACGAACGACGGCCAGAATAACATCTGTAAAACGCCGTTTGCCTACACTCGAATCCATGTCTAGTGTCAGCCGGTATTGATTCATCAGCCAATCCACGGCGTAAGTTGGCTTATTGATTGTGTCGGCCCACAATTTGGCGTCTTTACGAACAAGCTCGTCAGGATCTTTGCCTTCAGGTAGAGTGATTATACTCAGATTTACTTCTGCAGCTTGGGCTAGCGGGATGGCGCGTTCGGCCGCCGCTTGCCCGGCTCGGTCGGCATCGAAACTAAGACGCACGTCGCCGGTATGCCTTTTTAACTGCGAGAAATGCTGAGGCGTCATGGCAGTTCCGGCCGTCGCCACAACCTGCCTTACGCCAGCCTGATGGCTGCTAATCACATCCAGATTACCCTCTGTTACCACGACAAAATTACTTGTGCGAATCGCCTGCTTTGCCTGCGAAAGCCCGTAAACATGCCGCGACTTATCGTAAAGTGCGGTGCTAGGAGTGTTGATATATTTTGGGCCGTTGTCTTCTGCCTCGAGAAGTCGAGCCGTAAAACCTATGATATTCCCAACGGAGTCCATTAGGGGCACCATTATTCTGCCTCGGAACATATCGCTAGTACCGCCGCGGCGCATCGTAGTGAGCCCAGCCGCTTTAAGTTCGTCTTCTTTATAACCTTTTGCCAGTAAGAACTTAGTTAGCTCATTATTTTTTGGAGAGTAGCCGAGCCTGAATTCGATGATGGTTTCTTTACTGAACTCACGCTTTTTACGGAGATACTCCAGCGCTTCATTGTTCTTGGTTAGATGTCGTTGATAGAAATTGGCAGCGTCGTTTAATACACCGATCAGCCGCTCCTTGGTTTTAGAACTTGGGCCTCTACTACTGCGCCCAGCCTCTAGATCTACACCCGCTTTACGCGCAAGCATCTCTAATGCTCCTCGAAAATCTAGCCCTTCCAGCTCCATGACGAAGCTAAATATATTACCGCCTCTACCCGATGAAAAATCATGCCAGATCTGCTTTTCGGGACTAACCATAAGACTTGGCGATTTTTCATTTGTGAACGGGCTAAGCCCCTTGAAGTTACGGCCTGAACGCTTAAGCTGTACGTATTCGCCAACAACGTCCTCAATATTGAGCCGGGATTTTACTTCCTCTATCGCATCCATTGCTAGTAGTATACTTCTATCTGTCTGAGGGTTATAGTTATGCTTTTAATGTCAAACAGATTAAAATATATCTATGGATCCGAATCAGCCTTCAACGCCCGGGCAATATGACTTTATTTTGGAGTCTAGCCCTAAACCCAACCGTTTTGGTTCTGGAGGAAATTCTGCAAAGAAACGAATATTTATAGTTGCGGCAGGCGCACTGACGCTAATAGTAATTGCCACTGTAGTAATTAGTATTATCACTAGCGCCGGCAAACAAACTTTCGACGACTCTATTAGGCTGGTTGCCTTACAAAAAAAGATGTTGCAGGCCAGCAGCGAAGCCATTAGCACAAGCCCCAACGCCGACACACGTTCTATAGCTGCGACACTCAACTCATCAATTTTGAGCGATAATGTCCGCCTAGAAAGCTTTTTAGCCACTAATGGACAGCAAAAGCTCGTCAAAACCCTACCCCTGACAGACACGACAATCAAAGAAAATCTCGCAAGAGCGGCCAGTAACAACGATTTTGACACTACTTACAATCGGATCATCGACGATTTAATAGCCGATTATATCGCCGAGTTGAAAAGCTCTAACGAAAATAGTAAGTCAGTTAATGAAAAAGCGATTCTGGAAGCTAGCTTTCAAAACGTAAGCTTGCTGTCCGCCGCAAGTTCAGCTGAATAATTCAAACCAACTAATACGCTAATTACATGACCAGCCAACATTATTAATTCGCATAGTTATCCGTCACAAGATCTAACTTTTTGTCCGCAAAAAGTAACCAAAACGGGGTCCCCAGACAATTCCGATTGTTTGGGGTGGTAGTCTCCTGGGCAAAGCTTGTTCTGGAACTATCTCATTGCCAAGTAATACAACGTCTCGGCGGACTCCCTTTGGTCGGCCTTTCGGTCTGTCTAATTTTTATTTAAATACCTCAAGACTTTAGCGCCTCGCTTTAGTTGTATTATTGGCATTCGCTAATTAGGAACAAGCTTTAGATGCCCAGACCCATAGGGCTAGCTAGTAGCTATTAGTCTTTAGCTATTAGGAATAGCTACTAACAGCTAATAACTAAAAGCTAAGAGCTCATAGGAGCGGCTGCCCGCTCTGAGTGAACCCGGGTAGTCGTTGTTAAAAAGCAGTGCCCTAGGTCTGCGAGCGCTGGAGAGAGATTGGTTGCCAGTGGCAAGCAATTGAACCCACTCGTTCGCAATGAACTGCTTTTTCACAACTAGTGCGCCGAGTGAGGGAAACGCGGGTCAGTTTTTTGCATACTTTTTTGCTGACTCAAAAAAGTATGACGGAAGAAAGTCGCGAAGCGGCGTTCCGAAATGGTTACTACTTGCCCTCGGTGACCAATCTATAACTGAGATTAATAAGCGACTCAACTTCTTCCATAATCAAAGAGGGGCCAGCCCCTCTACTTCGGTTTTGAAATTAATTCAAAACCTTGCCTCTCCCCCTAAAGGCTCGCACTTCGCACTCGCACATCCTATTTAGACAGTGTTACCAAACGGTAACTTAGTCTTATTAAGTCTTGAACTTCTTCCCAGCCAAGCTGACCAGATAAAATCAAAGTATTCCAATGTTTTTTGTTGAGATGATAACCTTCTAAAACCGTTTCGTACTTTTCGCGCAGCACTAATGCTAGTTGTGGGTCGCATTTTAAACTCAAATTGACTGGGGTCTTTCCTTCAGGAATCAGAGCAAACATCTTCTTGTTGATTTGAGGCACAGCAGCAGGCTCAGACTTGGTAGATATTGTGACTTTATATACAGCCACCCCTTCCCCAAAAGGATATTCCCGGTTAGTATTGGGCAAACTTAGTAAATAATCTTCGACAGTTTTATGATTTATCATTTTCGAATCTGCCAATGTAGTGTTGCAGCTCCGCTATACTTGCTTGAACATCTTCGTAGGCGCGGTGAACTTCTGGTTTTTCGAAGTAATCTTCGTACCGACCCTGAATGATAATTTTAAAACTAGTAACGTCGACCATTCGATAATGCAGTTTCAGTTCGAGCCCTGGCATCTGCGTTTTTATAAAATTACGATCATTGTGAATTGAATTACCGGCCAGTACCGCAGGTTCTTTGCCGAAATGAATCTCTATTAGCTCTAAAAGTTCTCGTTCAGCGGCTTCAATCGGTTTAGCAGATTCAAGTCCTTTGACAAAATCATCTCGGTTTTCGGGGTAATCTTGCCACCAAATATTCTTGCTCATCCTATCGAGGACTTTAGCCTTACTCTGTTTGATACGTGCCTCGTAGCTGGCAATAGTTTGTAGGTTCATGTCAGTAATTTCGGCCGCTACTTCCAAAATAACATCATCTTTCGGGTCAAGGCCGGTCATTTCCAAATCCAACCAAAGTAATTTAGTCGGCTCAAACTTCAATTTCATTTCTTAAGTCTACAGGCAATGAAAGCAGGTATCAAACAATATACTGAACGAAGTGAACGATGCGGTAGTCGAGCTTTAGCGTGAGGGAGAACATTGTTCGAACTTGCTTCGAACAATTCTCGGGAGAGCAGAGCTTTCCCTAAAACTATTAACTGAACGAAGTGAATCGATACTCATAGCATCGGCTTTAGGTGGAGGAAAGCTAAGCTCAAATTTACTTTGAAATTAGCTTGGAGGAGTTGGCTCCTCCTAAGCCTTGCCACCAAGCTACTAGCTCATCTGTACGCTCTTTGCTGCAAGTAACTATAACTCTTCTAAACCGGTTTATATCGGTTTCTATTACTAATACATTTTCTACCACCGGCTTAACGAAACCCTTCGGCTTCTTGGCATATACGAAATCCCAGCCTTCTTCGGTCCAGTAAGACCCCGCCATCAAAAGCTTTGGCGCATAGGTCCCAGGCATTCGTACCTCCCAGTTTCGCCAATCATTGAAACGCTCTGCATAAGATATTTTATTTATAGCTCTTTTGGGAATACGTACCCGCGCCTTTAGGGCGGCTATCTGCTCGCCTCCTTCAAGAATCACACTGAGTGTATCGTTAGTCTCAGTAATATACATCTCTACTTAGTCTCCTTGAAATCCAGGCTAGCAGAATTTATGCAGAATCTTAAACCGGTTGGCTGCTCGGGTGCATCGTAAAATACATGGCCCATATGGGCGCCGCAATTTGCGCAAGTGGCCTCGACTCTTTCCATGCCATGAGTATTGTCTTTTATTAAATTTACTACTTCGGAATTTATCGGCTCATAAAAGCTTGGCCAGCCGCTCCCCGAGTCAAACTTGGTTTGCGATTTAAATAGTTCATGGCCGCAATTGGCGCATGTATAAATGCCGGTTTTCTTATTCTTCAAAAGCTTGCCCGTGAAAGGCATCTCTGTATCAGCACCAAATAAAACTCGCTTCTGCTCTTCCGAAAGATGCGGATTTTGCTGGTTGGCCTTCATGACTATAATTGTAGCCCAGCAGACTCGATCGGGCTACATATCTACCATTGTATTTGTAGTTTAAATCCTATAAAAACTATTTCTTTACAACGAGTCTTTTGATTGCCATCATCATGGCCGCTTCTTTTTGGCTGACTTTTTCTTTATCAGCTAACTTGAGCATATTCTCTGCGGCAGGCTGAAGGTACTCGCTTAATTTTTTGTTGACTGCTTCTTCGTCCCATTTCTCCGAGTTTTTATTCTGTAGCCACTCCAAATAACTAACGATAACGCCACCAGAGTTCGCAATAATGTCGGGGATAACCTTAATCCCTCTGTCTTCAAGCAAATCTTGTGCCTTGTCAGTAACTGGGCCGTTTGCAAGCTCTAAAATATATTTTGCTTTCACTTTTGACTGGTTATCTTCGTTGATAACTCCGTCTAATGCGGCGCAGACTAATACGTCAACATCTGCATACAAAACATCATCAGTTTTCAGAACTTCAGCCATTGAATAGTCAGTAAAACTACCGCGGTTTTTCTTGAACTGAGCAAGATCGCTTACGGCTAACCCCTCTTCGTCGTGCAACGTTGCCGATGAGTCGCCTGCGTCTGTGATTTTCCAATTTGGGTATTCTAAAGCGCCTACCAATGCAAAAAACGAACCAACATTTCCAAAGCCTTGTACGCCTATACGAAGCGGCTTCTTAGATAATTTATGATGCTTCAGAACTTCGGCTAAAACAACGACTCCTCCGCGCCCTGTGGCCGCTTCACGTCCCAAACTGCCGCCCTTATCTGTACTTTTACCGGTGAAGCTAGCGCGAGATTTATCGCCAGTCTGCTTACTATACTCATCTACCATCCAATCTATAATTTTCGGATTGGTATTAACGTCAGGGGCGGGCACATCTACGTCCGGTCCGATATGCGGGGCTAAATACTTTACATAATCGCGGGCTAGTTCTTCAAGCTCTTTTTCTGTCAGCTTACGTGGGTCGACTGCTACCCCGCCCTTACCACCACCAAGCGGTAATCCGACAGCCGCCGTTTTAAAACTCATTAAAGTCGCGAGAGCTTGGACTTCGTCTTTAGTCACGTGCGGGTGGAAACGAATCCCTCCCTTGTATGGTCCGTGAGTATTATTATGCTGTATTCTCCACGCTCCGAATTGCTTACCTCCGGAGGTGTTTACCGTGAATTCGTGGACTGCATTTACTGCAAGCAAAGCCTCTGTTTCTTTATCCTCAAGTGACATTTTTTTAGCGACCGAACGAATCGTAGCATGTGTAGCTTTTAGCATATTAAACAGATACTCCTTAATTTCTTATTCAATAAACAATTATACTCCAAACTTCGACCCGCTATTAAAAATACCTCATGTGGTAACTCTTAGGTTAAAGTTTTTTAAACTGTTGTCTTGGTATTCAAAAAGTCTTCGGCGCGATAGCCAATGATGCGCTTTCTGTCTTCGTTTATCCGCTCGACACTTCGAAGCACGATTCGCATGTCAGGATTTCGCTGCAAAATTGCTGAGTTTGTCATTACAAATCTTGCATACAAACCATCCCATATATCGCACCATCCTTCTTTAGGGTAATGGCTCCTAGCGACTATATTGGAGCTTGGATACAACGGTATCAATTTTGCCAGGTCTCCGCCATCAGCACATTGGCTGAAGCCGTAAACTCTAGGTACAGTCAGCCAGTCATAGCCATCAATCATCATCTCGTTGAAATACTGATAAACCGCTTTAGGATCAACCTCACACATAAGCATTGCTGAGCCCAATATGTCTGTCCGCTCGGCTTCGTGCACGTAGGCTCTGTTATAAATGTTTCTTATAGCACTGTCCACGGGCGGCAAACCTGTACTTGCAGAGTACCAGTCGTCGCTTAGCTTTCGGGCGTTTTCAAATGCATTTAAAGTCCGAAGCTTGGTATGGATAGATTCATATATACCTCGGTAATACTCGCGCCAACCCAATATATCCCGGATAAATGGTTCTAAACTATTTAGGGGAACTTTATGCGCCTCATGATATTGTACTGCAGTATCAACAATTTGCTTCGGGCTTAGTAATCCAATGTTTAGGCTTGCACTAAGCGCACCGTGGAACAGCCACGGCATGTTCTCTTCTACTGCCTCTCGATACATCCCACTATTAGCAAGTCTATGTTCTATAAAATCATTCAACCAGCTCTCAGCTTCTGCATGATTTGTAGGCCATGGAACCTGCTCTACAGCACCATAATTGTCAGGCATGCACCTATTTATGTATTCAATAGCCTCAGAAACAAACTCATTATCACCAAAGACAGCGAAGCCTGGTAACTGTTTGTCTATAGGAACTCTTGCTACAACTTCACTGTCATGAATGAGCTTACTGCCTGCTGGTTTATAGCTAGTGGTTAGCAGAATATCGAATCGCTCACGTTGCCACTTATAAAAGTCAACAAATTTTGGCATTTTACTACCCGAAAACTTAGTCAGGACTTCTTGCCGTGTCAAATAAAAGTTCGGGTTATCTAGCCAAATAATTGGCCTACCTTGTGTATTGGCCGCATCGTTAAGTCTTCGACGTAATATATCATCTACGACATCAAATATTATAAGTTCTTCTGCATCCTCTGACCTAGAAACTACTATTGAACTATCTTCGACTGTGGCGTGCTCAATGTAATCTACTTCATAACCAGCTGGCCATAAAACCTCTTTAACGTAACGTCGCATACTAGCACGATGCATAACTAGTTTCTGGCGGTGAAATAAGCTAGGATACTGCTTGTCGTTGCCAAAATATAGCGGCTCTTCAATTAGAATTATCCTAGAGATGTCCTCGGGCAACTGCTCTATACGAAATAACTGATTTGGATACAGCACCAATACTTTACTCATAATTTCACCATTCTTATTCTATTTTGTCACAATCATATATATTTTACATCCGTTCCGGGGCTTTAATGCCTAATAACCCTAGACCGGATCTTAATTTATTGGCATAGGCAGCAACTAGACTTAATCTTAATTCTTGACGTTCTTCGCCTATAACACGGTTATTTTCGTAAAAACGATTGAACTCCTGGGCTAACTCATAAAGATAGGTGCAAATGTGATGCGGCATAAGTTCCTCTGTGGCCAAATCAACTACTTCTGTGTATTGGCCAATTTTGCGCGCTAAACTACGTTCGTCAATCTGTAAATCACTTATTTCGGTATGCTTGGAATTGGCTTTGGCCAATATGCTGCGGGCACGGGCATGGGCGTATTGCAGATACGGACCGCTGTTGCCCTGCAAACTTACAGCCTCATTGATATCAAAAATCACATCTCCGCCAATACGTATACGCAAAAAGCCGTATCTAAGTACCCCTGCTACCAGCTGATCATCCGGCTCGCCGCCTCTGGCTTTAATCGCTTCTGCTACCTGATCAAACAGCCAACCTATCTCTACGACTTCGCCGTCGCGCGAGCTCATTTTGCCGGTAGTTAGTTTGACTGTTCCGGTTGAGATATTGGTCGTTCCACCAGCTGCTTCGAGGCCGCATAGTTCTGCTGCCGCCAGCACCCCTATGAAATAAGCTCTCTGTTCTTCAGCAGTTACAATGTAACTCTTTAGTGGATGATACTGCTCGTTCTTAAGCTGTATAAGACCTAGGTCGCGGGCTGCATAGAGTCCAGTTCCGCGGTTGCTAATAAAAACATTATCAAACGAACCGTGATCTGAGCCTTTGAATACCAACGCTCCGTCACTTTCCTGGAATACTTTCGGTGAGTTGTCTTGAACGATTTTAACGCCTCGCACTTCGGCATCCCTTTCTAAAAATTTGCGCTCTACCGGTTTGTTACCTAATCGCGCGACATCTCTATCTATCTGAACAAAGCTCCAATCGAACACTTTATCGTAAATTGAAGAATACAACTGATCTTCGCGGGTAAAAGATTGCCTGGTAAGTTCATCGATTTCCGCCTTGGCGGCTTCGTTTTCTTTGTAGGCCTTTGAGCCATCCGCATACATTTTAGACATAAAACTGTTGCGTTCACCTTCTGGAACGCTATCCAACTTGCCTACGTCGCCGGCTGCAAACTTGAGCAAACTATACATACTTTTACCGACGTGCAGGCCAACGTCGCCGTGATAACTAACTCGATATGTTTTAGCACCGCTCGCTTCAAGCAAATTGGCGATAGTATCGCCTAAAATGCTGTTAAAAGCATGGCCGATGTGCATCGCCTTAAATGGATTAGGGTTGTTAGTTTCTATCACAACCGTATCACCCTGCCGTTGTTTTGAAAGTTCTCGGCTAAATGTGCTAACAAGAGCGCTATCGCTGAGGGTGATATTGATAAACCCGGGGCCTGCGACATCCACTTTCTTTATGTCATCGCCTTTTAGTCTTTGCGATAACGTCTCGGCAATCTCTCTCGGATTACCGCCTAGCCTACCGGCTAGTTGCAGCGCAACATTGGTGGTGTAGTCGCCAAACTCTGCGTCTGGCCGGCTTACTTCCGGCTCCACATCGAGATTGTACAATTGCGTTACTGCGTCCTTAATTTGGACGATTAGCTTGTCTTTCATTAGTTCTAAGTATAGCGTAGAAGCGTTTAGAGTTTGTAAAACTCTGGGTTTGAGATTACATGGCTCATTCTGCTTGCAAACTGGTCTATCTCTGCTTGTGCTTGTTCGGCCTGCATAGATGTAACCCCGTGTACAATATGCGGCTCAATTACGTCAAAACCACAAAAAGCTAATGTACCGTGCAGTACAGGTTGGAGGATCGATCTGACATTGTTTTTTTGAACTCCTTCAGACTGGTAATAACTGGCTGGCTCCCCTGTCGTTACAACGCAGAACGCTCTCTTGCCGCGGAGTTTGCCATTCTCAAAAATATGTTCGCCGTCCCAGGCAAACCCCATAGCGAGTATTCTATCAAACCATCCTTTCAAGATGGCCGGCGGCCCACCCCACCATAAGGGAAAATGAAATAAAACCATATCAGATTCATGCAACTTGTTGATTTCAGCTAAGATATCGGGCGCAAATTTGCCGCCCGCCCTTGAGGCGACTTGCTGTTCAAACATGTAGTTATAGTGCCCGCCCGACAATGTCGAAAAGTCCCATTTTTGAGCTACAGGCTGAAAGCCCAGCCCATAAAGGTCGCTAGTCACAACTTGGTGGCCGGCACGAACCAGAACCTGCTCGGCAGTATTGCGAAGTGCTGCGGTCAGCGACCGTGCGTCTTCATGTGCGTAAACACTCAAAACCCTCATACTGCTTAAGTATATCCTAGCTTTCAGCCTTCAGCTATCAGCTTTTAGAAAGAAAATTTAAGATTGAATAAAATTAACTGAGCGAAGCGAACGAGGCGATAGCCGAGCTTTAGCGTGAGGGACATCGCAGTTTAAATTTATTTTGAAGAAGATTGGGAGAGCAGAGCACTCCCTCAAAAATTACGCGCCAACAAGAGTCATAGTGCTGTCACTGACAACCAATTTCATTGTCGCAATTTTCCAGCGCCCTGCTACCTTACGGAAAGTGTAGACATATTTGCCTGTAAGCTTCAATACGTAGCGTTTGCCGTTTTTGGCAGAGTAGTATCTCGCCTCGACATCGCTCTCAGCTGATACTTCTTTACGACTAAGTCGTTCGACTCTAATCGCGCCTAAGTTATGCCTGGCTCCGTAATACAAATCACGGATAATCCGGCGCCATCCACTCAAAATATTCTCGATCGATCGTTCTCCAGGCTGTTCATGGGTTAATGCTGCGTCGTCGATATAGGCGCGTTCAGTAAAATACTGCATTAGCTTTTCCCACTGACCTTGGTCACGGTACTCGGTAACTTGTTCGATTACGTCTTGGATGTGTGCATCAATTCTGCTCATGTACCCTCCTGGTTAATTGGTAAAATAGTTATTCTTAATATGCTCTGACTTAGTTTATTCTGCTATGATAATTCTTACAGTTACCCAACACTTTAAGCGCTAGGGGAACTATACCCTACTCGCCTTAGACTCAACTTGTCAATAATTATTAAGGAGATATTTTGCGTATTTTGTCGGTCGCCAACAGATTCGACGCCCACTCGACAAGCCTAATGGCCGAATATCACAAACGGTTGAGAGGAAAATTCAATCTGTCAGCTGTCCAGATTAAGCCCCAAAAAGGTAACCAAGATCAAGTAATCAAACAAGAGTCGGAAATATTACTACAGCATATTAAACCTGGTGAATTTATTATTCTGCTCGACGAGACAGGAGAACAGATAACTTCACAAGGGTTTTCAAAGCTTTTATCTTCCCAAACTCAAAACGTCATTTTTATTGTAGGCGGAGCTTATGGAGTCAGCGACGAGTTAAAATCTCGAGCTAACTTGGTTTTGTCACTAGGTTTGATGGTACTTCCCCACCGATTAGCAATGATTGTTTTAACCGAGCAAATTTAC
>JALYSF010000048.1 GCA_030854905.1 bacterium | reverse complement strand
GTTAGAGGGTTCTGGTTTGCCAGGAAAGTTGGCGGACTGCTCTAATCGTAACCCGGCTGACTCCGAGCTATATATTGTAGAGGGAGACTCCGCCGGTGGAAGTGCCAAGGGTGGCCGTGACAGTAAAAGCCAGGCGATTTTACCACTCCGCGGTAAGGTGCTCAATGTTGAGCGAGCTCGCTTGGATAAAATGCTAGCAAATAACGAAATCGTAACTCTAATTAAAGCCCTGGGCGTCGGTATAGAAGAGCAATTCAGCATGGAAGGCTTGCGTTACCACCGAATAATTATCATGACTGATGCCGATGTTGACGGAAGCCACATTGCCACGCTGCTTCTAACTTTTTTCTTCAGATATATGAAGCCAATTATCGATGGCGGTTATCTATATCTGGCCAAACCGCCTCTGTTCGAGTTAGTTAAGCCGGGACGAAAAAACAGCGTGTTTATCTACGATGAAGAAGATTTAGAGACTACACTTAACGAGCGAATCGAAGCTCGCAAGAAAGAAGGTCTGAAGGTCGACAAAAACGATGACCGCGTTAAGCAGGCTGGATTTATGGAGCAGAAGCGCTATAAAGGTCTTGGTGAAATGGATGCTGAGCAATTGTTTGAAACAACCATGAATCCTGAACAAAGAGTATTAATTCAGATCAGGGTAAACGACGCCGAAAAAGCTGACGCTATCTTTAATAAGCTCATGGGAACGGAAGTTGATTTGCGCAAAAACTTTATTCAGACACATGCAAAATTCGTGAAAGACTTGGACGTATAAAATGGACGAAAACATTCCCAAAAATGATTTGCCAACGAGTGACGAGAATTTACCAGAGGTAAATCTTGAGCCAACCTTTGTTAATACAGCTCATGAAGATGACGAAGTTTTAGATTTAACACATTCTAGAGTTGTAGAGCGGCGCAAAGTCGAAGATGTTATGGAGAATAGTTATCTGCGCTACTCGATGAGCGTGATTGTAGCTAGAGCTCTTCCAGATGTTCGTGATGGTCTTAAGCCTGTGCATCGCCGTATTTTGTATGTCATGAACCGAATGGGTATTACACCTGGGGGTAAAACTGTTAAAAGCGCTCAAATTGTCGGTGAAGTCATGGGTAAATACCATCCTCACGGCGACAGTGCGATTTATGAGTCGATGGTTAGAATGGCTCAGCCTTGGGCAATGCGTTACATGCTTGTTAATGGCCAAGGTAACTTCGGTAGCATGGACGGTGACCCGGCCGCCGCCTATCGATACACAGAAGCCAAAATGACATCTCATGCCGAAGCTATGCTCGCAGATATCGAAAAAGAGACTGTTGCTTTCCGAGACAACTACGACGGCACAAGGCAGGAACCAGAGGTTCTACCGGCGAAGCTGCCGAATCTACTCCTGAACGGACAGATGGGTATTGCAGTCGGTATGGCCACAAATATCCCACCGCATAACCTGAATGAAATTATTGATGCAACTGTGCACCTAATCGATAACCCAGAAGCTAAGTTAGACGATTTATTAGAGTTTGTTAAAGGTCCTGACTTCCCAACTGGGGGAATTGTTTACGGTAGCGACTCTATCCGTAGCGCGTTTGCAACGGGTAAGGGCGGTGTAGTCGTCAGAGGTGTGGCAACAATCGAAGAGACAGCAAAAGGGATGCAACAGATTATCATTTCTGAAATACCTTATACAGTTAATAAATCTACGCTTATAGAAAAGATTGCCGAACTGTACAAAGACAAAAAAATCGCCGGGCTTAGGGAAATTCGTGATGAAACAGCTAGAGGCGAAGTTAGAATAGTTATCGATCTCAAAAAAGATGCTTACCCTAAAAAACTTTTGAACCAGTTATATAAACTAACGCCGCTGCAGCAATCTTTTCATTACAATATGCTGGCACTTATCGACGGTATTCAGCCGCGCATTTTGGGCTTGCAGGATATCTTGCAGGAGTATATCAAGCATCGCCAAGTTGTCGTCCGAAAACGTACTGAATATGAACTTCGTAAGGCTCGTGATCGAGCTCACATATTAGAAGGCCTAAAGATTGCTCTAGATCATATAGACGAAGTTATCGCTACAATCCGTGCCAGTCAAACAAGCGAAGAAGCTGGTGAAAATTTGATTAAAAAATTCAAATTAAGCGAAATTCAGGCCAAAGCTATCCTAGCAATGCAGTTGCGAACGCTTGCAGGCTTGGAGCGCAAGAAAATTGAAGATGAATTAGCCGAGTTGATGAAGATAATCGAGAAGCTGGAAGCTATCTTGTCAGACGAGAAAAAGATTCTTAAGATTATCAAAGATGAACTCCGTGAGCTGCAAAAACAGTTCGGCGATGAAAGACGCACAAAGATCGTTCCACACGAGCTCGGTAAATTCAGTGAAGAAGAGCTAATCCCTGAAGAGCAGGCGGTCATTATGATGACCAGTGCAAATTATATCAAGCGAACACTTGCGGCCGACTATAAACGACAAAATAGAGGTGGTAAAGGCAAGCGAGGCATAACCACGCGTGACGAAGATGCGACTGAATATTTAGTTCAGGCAAGCACTCATGATTACATATTGTTCTTTACTGATAAGGGTAGGGTATTTAGGCTTAAAGCTTATGAAATCCCTGCTGCCGGTTTGTCGGCCAAAGGTGTTGCTATCGTTAATCTACTGCAGTTGCATCCGGAAGAAACAATCACAGCTATAATACCGACACTTGCTAAGGAAAAAGACGGCTACTTGTTTATGTGTACAGAGCGGGGAACTGTCAAGAAGACCGCTTTCGAAGCCTACCAGAACGTTCGACAGAGCGGACTGATTGCGATTAACCTTGACGACAAAGACAAGCTTAGGTGGGTAGTACGAACTACTGGGGAGAACGAAATTATTATCTCTACATCTCAAGGCCAGGCTATACGATTTGACGAGAAGAATGTTCGTCCGATGGGTCGTGTAAGCCGTGGGGTACGTGGCATACGTTTGCGAACAGGCGATGTGGTGATAGGAATGGATACCGTAAAACAGGATAGCAATATATTTGTAATAAGTGAAAGCGGCTATGGAAAGCGCACCAAAGTTTCACAGTTTACGCCTCATGCACGCGGCGGTGTTGGAATCCGCTCGGCCGTAGTGAACTCCAAAACCGGAGCACTCACAAACGTTGCTACCCTAACAGAAGAAAAGAGTGAAATGATCATCATTTCAGCTGGCGGACAGACTATCAGATTGGGCTTAAAGAATATTCCTGAACTTGGCCGAGCCACTCAAGGTGTACGAATTATGCGCTTAGCTGAAGGGGATAAAGTCGTGTCGTTAGCGCTTATTGACCCTGAATTCGACAAAGAGAGCGACGAGGTCGACCCTGGCTCTGACAAAAAAGCCGAAAAAGAGTAGTACGGTTGAATAAAATCGTTGCTTTTCCTACTACAATAATTGCTTGACTTAAGGGGTATTATTGGGTTATTCTTAGCAAAGTCTTTTCGGGTGCTATGTTGAAGTGTCTCTAGTGAAAACCAGAGACCTATCTTAGAGACCAACGAACGGAGAACATTGAAAATTGAGTAGTGTAACGTCAACGTTAAATTTCTTTAGATGACTAATCCTTGCGAGAGGTTATCTATTTTGAGAATTTGAGCTGTTTGAAGGTTAAACTTCAAACAAAACAATTCCCAGTGCGAAGCACCCTTTAGGGGGTGAAGCCGGACTTAGGCGAATTTATTTCGACTAAACCGCGCTTGAGGGGCAAGCCCCTCGTCGTACATTTTTGGAGAGTTTGATCCTGGCTCAGGATAAACGCTGGCGGCGTGCCTAATACATGCAAGTCGAACGGAAAGGCTCCTACTCTGTGTTTAAAATATTTGAACATGGTGTTGGAGTACTCGAGTGGCGGACGGCTGAGTAACGCGTAGGAACGTGCCCTAAAGTGAGGAATAACTGCTCGAAAGAGTAGCTAATACCGCATATGGTCTTCGGATTAAAGCCTTCGGGCGCTTTGGGAACGGCCTGCGTAAGATTAGCTTGTTGGTGAGGTAATGGCTCACCAAGGCGACGATCTTTAGCTGGTCTGAGAGGATGATCAGCCAGACTGGGACTGAGACACGGCCCAGACTCCTACGGGAGGCAGCAGTAGGGAATTTTCCACAATGGGCGAAAGCCTGATGGAGCAACGCCGCGTGCAGGATGAAGGCCTTAGGGTCGTAAACTGCTTTTATAAGTGAAGATTATGACGGTAACTTATGAATAAGGACCGGCTAACTCCGTGCCAGCAGCCGCGGTCATACGGAGGGTCCAAGCGTTATCCGGAATTACTGGGCGTAAAGAGTTGCGTAGGCGGTTAAGTAAGTGAGTAGTGAAACTGTGTGGCTCAACCATGCACCCATTATTCAAACTGCTTTGACTAGAGAATGGAAGAGGTTGCTAGAATTCCTAGTGTAGGGGTGAAATCCGTAGATATTAGGAGGAATACCGATGGCGTAGGCAGGCAACTGGTCCATTTCTGACGCTCATGCACGAAAGCGTGGGGAGCGAACGGGATTAGATACCCCGGTAGTCCACGCCGTAAACGATGGATGCTAGTTGTTCGGAGTATCGACCCTCTGAGTAACGAAGCTAACGCGTTAAGCATCCCGCCTGTGGAGTACGAGCGCAAGCTTAAAACATAAAGGAATTGACGGGGACCCGCACAAGCGGTGGAGTGTGTTGTTTAATTCGAGGATAAGCGAAGAACCTTACCAGGGTTTGACATCCTGCGAATTTCTCCGAAAGGAGAAAGTGCTTTATTGAATGCAGTGACAGGTGATGCATGGCCGTCGTCAGCTCGTGTCGTGAGATGTTTGGTTAAGTCCATCAACGAGCGCAACCCTTGTATTTAGTTGAATTTTTCTAAATAGACTGCCTCGGTAACGGGGAGGAAGGAGGGGATGATGTCAGGTCAGTATTTCCCTTACACCCTGGGCTACAAACACGCTACAATGGCCAGTACAAAGGGCAGCCAAGTCGCGAGACGGAGCAAATCCCATCAAAGCTGGTCTCAGTTCGGATAGCAGGCTGAAACTCGCCTGCTTGAAGCTGGAATCGCTA
>JALYSF010000015.1 GCA_030854905.1 bacterium | reverse complement strand
CAGAAGCTGTCACAGGCGATGCAGGCGCACAAGGATATGCAGGTGGCCTAGGCGCACTACGTGTATCTGGTTCGACCTGTACAGGCAACGGTACAATTGCTACCGGTGCTAAGACCGATCAGTGTTTTAACAGTGCCGGTACTACACAGTTAGTATTTGCTGGTGCTGACGAAGGATTTGGTATGACAGTATCAAGTGTTGATACAACTAACGGTACTACAACAAACGTTACACGTGATATTAATTACGATGGAGATGGAACAAATGCGGCTGGAAACGGCTGGGCATGGAGTCAAACAACTACAGATACAGTTGCTAGCTCTACCGGATCAGCAGTTAAAGTTGTCGACGATGAAATGCTAGTGCTACGCTTTGCAGCACAAGCAGCTGTGACTACACCAACCGGTCAGTACGGTGTCACAAGCACATACATTGCGACCTCAAGCTTCTAGTACATAGTTACTTCAACAAAGTCCCCCTACACCGACTAGGGGGACTTTTATATTTCAAAAATTCAAATTACCAACAAGCCTAATGCATAATAGTTTATGAATAATATAGTTAAAGCTGTGGAAAAATGCTTGAGCTTAACCTTAAACTCCTGTATAAAAAGAAGTGCATCACCTAAAACAAAAATTACAATTTAAAAGGAGCGCACATGAAACATGCACCCGCCCTTATAAAAAGGGCAAACCTGCTGATTTTGGCAGGAATAATGGCCGCAGCCACACTTTTACCAGCTTTGCTTATGCAAAGAGTATCAGCTTATACGCAGCCAACCGAGCGATCAATCGATATAGCAACGTCGGAGGCCGCCGCCGCCGATGTGGTCTATACAGTAACATTCAAACCAGCTACCACGGGAAACATCAGAACTATCATTGTAGATTTCTGTGACAGCCCACTAATTGGTACAGTTTGTGCCACTGTAGGTGGCTCAGCAGGCTTAAATACTAATGAAGCCACACTTGGCGTGTACAACGAATCCGGTACAGGATTCAGTACTGCCTGGACAGTAGATACAGCAGAATCCACAACTAACAAGGTTGTCATTAAAGACGCTGCTGGTACAAGTGTTACCGCTGGAAACGCTATAAGCTTCCAACTAGGTAACGGAACTGCAGGTAATGGAATAACCAACCCAACAGGAACCGGTTCATTTTACGCAAGAATATTGACTTATTCTACAGACACTGCAGGTGACACCTACGACTCAACCACGACAGGTGCTAACAACCCTCCAGCTGCTACTGTAGACGCTGGTGGTGTTGCTATGAGCACAGCTAACCAGATTACAATCAATGCTCGTGTACAGGAAGTCTTGACATTTTGTGTCGGCACAACCGATGCAGACCCAACAAATGCTACTGACGGCGACTGTGCAGATATTTCAGGTACCGTAGTAGACTTGGGCGTCGTCCAGTCTGGTACGCCGAACATATCTCCAGTATCAGCCGTTAACGGTGGTAACGATCTAGGAGGCCTCGCCATGGTCCGTACAAACGGTGTAAATGGCGTAGTCATTGACTACTTTGCAGAAGCTGTCACAGGCGATGCAGGCGCACAAGGATATGCAGGTGGCCTAGGCGCACTACGTGTATCTGGTTCGACCTGTACAGGCAACGGTACAATTGCTACCGGTGCTAAGACCGATCAGTGTTTCAACAGTGCTGGTACTACACAGTTAGTATTTGCTGGTGCTGATGAAGGATTTGGTATGACTGCATCTGCAGTTAATGTCACTAACGGTACGACTACTAACTTAGTTCGTGACGCTGAATACGACGGTAACGGAACAAATGCAGGTGGAAACGGCTGGGCATGGAGTCAAACAACTACAGATACGCTAGCTAGCTCTACCGGATCTGCAGTAAAAGTTGTTGACGACGAAATGTTGGTCCTAACTTTTGCAGCACAAGCAGCTGTGACTACACCAACCGGTCAGTACGGTGTCACAAGCACATACGTCGCTACCGCTTCTTACTAGTACTAAAAAAGCTAGTATGGATGGGGGTCGATAAGAGCTTTTGAGCAACTAGTAAGATCCAATAACCACAACTGTTTTAGGAAAACGATGCAACAAAACTAAAAAAGCACTAGAATAATAGGGTAATGTCAGCGATAAAAATCAGTAAAAGCTTACACAGTGCAGCACGAGTAGTGATAATCTCACTGCTCGTGCTCCCATTTATGTTAAAAATTATGCCAGTGCGTGCTGCAGATTTGTTGAACCGCTCGCTTAGGATTTCTAGCCCAGCCGTTTCGACACTCGTGCAGCATACATTTAGTTTCGATAACCCGACTGCAACGACTATAGGTTCGATGGTTTTCGAATATTGCGATAGTCCGCTAGTCAATGTTGCTTGCAATGCGTCCATAGGGCTAGATGTATCAGGAACAACTCTTACCAATCAAACCGGCAACGTCGGATTCAGTATCCACGCTAACACTACAAATAATCGACTTGTCATAGGTCGTGTCCCGGCCGGTTCATTAAGCTCTTCTAATTTATACGAATTTACTAATGTAATGAATCCTAGTGTGGCCGACTCGACGTATTATGTTCGAATAAGCATACACACCAGTGACGATGGTACCGGCGCGGCTGTAGACAGAGGTTCTATAGCCTATGTAACCAATGGAGCATTTAGCGTTGGAGCTTATGTACCACCATTTTTAATATTTTGTTTAGGGGTTACGGTGTCAATTAATTGCGATTCGTCCACGGGCAGCCTGGTTAGTTTTGGTGAATTATCCTCAACTACTACGTCGTTAGCCACCACTCAGTTTTCCGGGGCAACCAATGATCCAAGCGGCTATCAAGTATTCTTGAATGGCCAAACTATGACGTCCGGTAACAACATTATCCCAGAATTATTAGTACCGACTGCTAGAGCAACAGGCGTAAGTCAGTTCGGACTAAATATGAGATTTAATAACGCCCCTGTTGTAGGGACTAATCCTGAGGGCAGTGGCACGGCAGTAGTTGCTGCAAAATACAATAGTTCTAATCTTTTTGCCTTTGGCGATGGTGATGTAATGGTTTCTAGCCCTCTTTCAACTGACTTTAACCGCTTTACACAAAGTTATATGGTGAATGTCAGTGCAGCTCAACAACCAGGTATATATGCGACGACACTCCTGTATACTGCCGTAGCTGCTTTTTAGCATATTTATTTAAATAAATTGTCTTGCGCTTGACGAACTTCTGTTTTATGCTAATGGTAATTAGAAATATGAGGGAGAATAAATACATGAGCAAAATAAAAGTTTTATTAATGTCAGCAGTGCTTGCACTTAGCGTTTTGGTGCCGATTGCGACTTTAGCACAACAAGAGACAACGACAGGCAGCGGTTTAAGCATTTCGCCTACAAGGACAGACTTAGTGGTTAATCCGGGTACGAGTGCAGATTTAACTATCTCGCTCAAGAATGTCACAGGTGGCAACGTAACTGCTAAAGCATTTATCAATGATTTTGAATCTGATGGCGTCACGGGCGAGCCAAAGTTGATAGTTGATGAAACTCAGGAAGTCGTTGGTAGTATTAAGAAATTCACACAAGGACTGAGTGATATTCCTCTCGCAACCGGTGAATCAAAGGATATTGTGCTTAAAATCAATATTCCTGACGATGCATCACCTGGCGCGTACTACGGTGTGGTTAGGTACCAAGCAGTTCCTGAAGGTTCATCAACTCCCGGAGATGGACAGGTTGCGCTTACTGCTAGTGTAGGATCAATAGTCTTAATCGAGGTGCCTGGTAATATTACTGAAAAAATTCGTATTAATTCTGTAAAAGCTTTCGCCGGAGATAAAGGTGGTAGCTTCCTGACTTCTACCCCAGATCAAGTCGGAATCGAAATAGAAAACCTCGGCAATGGATTTGCAAGGCCTTTTGGTCGAGTAGAAGTCAAGGGCATGTTCAATAAGATGGTTAAAGCTTACGAAGTTAATAATACTAATCCTAGAGGCGTTGTTCTTCCAGAGTCTACTAGGGTATTCAAAGATAATGTTGAAGGCATCAAATGGCCAGGCCGTTACTCTGTACAAGCTAACATCTCTCATGGTAGAGGCGGCGAGATATTAACCGTAAACCAAAACTTCTGGTATTTGCCAGTATGGTTCCTGTTGATAGTTTTGGCAGTAGTCGGCGCTCTAGTATTAGCAGCGACCGTCTTGTACCGAAGATATATCTCTCAGTCAGTTACAAAGCGTAAAAGGTAATACTACAGTAATTTAACCCCGTCATGCTTAATATGCAGACGGGGTTTTAATTTTAGGGAGATTTAAGTTAAAGTAGAACCTATATGAACATAAGCAGTTTAGTTTTGCGCCGAGTAGGTTTGCTATTTACGACGTTGGTTTTAGCAGCAGTTTTGCTAATAGGATTAACTAATAACGTACGTGCAGCCAACGAGCAAGGTTCAGTCGGTCTTAGCGGCACTATACCCTCCGATCCACCTACTACTGGTGCAACTATCACAGTTCCGAGCAATGGACAGAGTTTTTCAACTATTCCAGTACGTGCAGGTGGGCTATGCCCAGCGGGGCTGTTGGTCAAAATATTCAAGAATAATATTTTTGCCGGTAGCCAACAGTGCACCAACGGCAGTTTTTCGATAGATATTGATCTGTTTACCGGGCAAAACGAACTTGTGGCGCGTGTTTACGATGATCTTGATCAACCTGGCCCTGATTCAAATGCGGTAACTGTTAATTTTAACGACCCGTCGGGTGCTGGCGCAGGAACTAGGGTCACAATAACTAGTAACTTTGCAAAAAGAGGCGCAAACCCAGGTAGTACGCTAACCTGGCCGATAAGTATAAGTGGTGGTAGTGGTCCTTATGCTATTAGTGTCGATTGGGGTGATGGTAAAGCTCCGGATCTTCGTAGTCAGGCATTTCCAGGGGGCGTTGACCTTAGCCATATTTATGACTCGCCAGGTGTATATAACATTGTGATCAAGGTGACGGATCGAGACGGCATAACCGCCTTCCTACAGGTGGTTGGTGTTGCCAATGGTCCACTGTCTCAATCGAATGAAGGGGGAGAGGACTCGGCTGATACCACAACTACTCGGTTTAAGATTTTGTGGTGGCCTTTAGTATTTTTGATTCCATTTATTATCGTAACTTTCTGGTTAGGCCGCAAGGCGCAACTTAAGCAAATCAAAACCCGCATTTCCCGCGGAGAACGCCCATTCTAAGGAGGAGCTCTGCTCCTCCATTTGCTTTTGAACTAAATTCAAAAGCTGCATTCCTCCTCGCTAAAGTTCGCCTGTCGGCTCGTACGCTTCGCTCATATTTTTTAAACCCATAATTCTTTAGTCTAAAGGTATATAAAGCTAAAAATACAAACTAATTAAATTTATACTTATTAAAACAACATCCCAGCTTTTAGCTGTGAGACATAAAGTTCATCAAAAAGCGTTCCTACTTCTTTTGGATCTAACGACCCAAAAGGTTCGAGTAAACTTATCGTGGAGTTATTTCGCGGCAACTCGTATACAGGAACAATAGTGCCGCTGATCTTGCACAATTTATCTGCACTTATCATAGCTAAGCTGTAGCGAAGTTTATCTTTTCGTTCAACTTTATCTGTCAAGCAGCCAGTAGCGACAATCATTGGGTGTTCGCCCGCTAGAATGAGTGGATTTTCAGCATCAATACTTATATCAGGTTCAGTTACACGATCGCGGATTACTGCTAAGTATTTTTTCCCGACAACGTGTCTGAGAACTTTACTCCCATTCTCCCACAATACTCGTTGCTCTGCTTCACTTAGGAAAGGGTTAGTCATATGTTATAATAATACAATACATATGAATAAAAGTCAAAAGAACAAAGTATTTGTGGGGTTGTCAGGAGGCGTTGATTCTAGCGTCACAGCTTTGCTTTTGAAGAAAAAAGGCTACGATGTTACAGGTGTTTACATGAAAAACTGGAGTAAGAGCTTACCTGGATTTCATTGTCCCTGGCGCGAAGATTATCAGGATGCAAAAAGAGTTGCTGTACAACTAGGCATCCCATTTGAGTTATTTGACTTCGAGGTGGAGTATTTCGATAAAGTAGTTCAATACATGTTAGAAGAGTTTAAGGCTGGTTTAACTCCCAATCCTGACGTTATGTGTAACCAAGAAGTAAAGTTCAAACTCTTTCTAGATATGTGTCTGGATAAAGGCGCGGACTATATTGCGACTGGACATTACGCAAACACTGAAAAAGGCAAATTACTCAAAGCGGTCGACGAATCGAAAGACCAAACTTATTTTCTTTATAGGTTGAAAGCAGAAGCATTAAAACATACGCTGTTTCCTTTGGGTAATTTAAAAAAGACAGAGGTAAGAGAGCTTGCTAAGAATGCCGGTCTGATTACGGCCGCCAAAAAAGAAAGCATGGGCATCTGTTTCGTTGGCAAAGTCGGCATCAAAGATTTTTTATTACACGAGCTTGGACCCCAGGCACCAGGTGAAATAATTGATCAAAACGGGCAAATACTCGGTAGTCACGACGGTGCGATATTCTACACTATTGGCCAGCGCCATGGCCTTGGCGTTGGAGCCGGTTTGCCGTATTACGTTATTGGTAAGAGCATGGACAAAAATCAAGTGTACGTTACGACCGATTTAAACGATGGTAATTTATGGAGTAAACAGTTAAATTTGACAGATGTACACTGGATTAACAGTGAACCAGTCGATGGGAATAAAGTCCAAGTACGGACTCGTCACAGGGCACCACTGGTAGCAGGTACGCTACAGGTAGCGTCATCTGATAAAGATAGTGCGTTAAACACGCTACAGGTAGCGTTGAATTCAGAAATCCGTGCCCTCACACCTGGCCAATCAGCAGTTCTATACGATGGAGACCATGTCCTTGGTGGTGGGATTATTATCTAATTATAGCTTTAAGCTACAATGAATGCTTATTAAAGATAACTAATATATTTCGAATTAGACTTATAATTTCTCGTTTTGCTACGTTTATTACTTCGTGGCTTTATTTGACTTGTTAGTATGTTATCTATATTCTGTAATGTAGACATAAGCACTTTTATAGGAAGATAAATACTAAAAAAAGAGGAATAAGGTTTAACTATGGGGTCTCGCAACCTGCTAGTTGAGAGATTATTAGCGTTTTTTACGCTATTATTATATGTCGCTGTTTTGATGTTGCCAAGCATTACAAATGCTCTTGACCCCCAAACTGGTGCCAATGGTTCAAGTCGACAGGTTTCAACTTCATCAGATAGCCGGTACTCAGCATTCGAGTCTATAGCAGATAACTTAACGGCAAACGACACAAACGGTTTAAGTGACATTTTTGTATTTGATAGTCAGACTGACACGGTAACTATAGTATCAACAACATCATCCGGTTCGCAGTCAACTGGAGGAGGCAGTGCATGGCCTGCCATCTCTTCTACGGGCCGGTATATCGCATTTGAATCAAGTGCTGACAATCTCGTAGCAAGTGACACAAATGGGCTCCAAGATATATTTGTAAAAGATACACAAATAGGAACAACATCACGGGTTTCTACTACATCAGCTGCTGCTGAGGCCACAGGCGGTGCAAGTTCTGCGCCAGCTATTTCTGCAAACGGCCGATATGTGGTCTTTGCCTCAGATGCAACCAACCTTGTAGCTGGCGATACTAACGCTACTACAGATATATTTTTAAAAGACACCCAAACCGGCACCCTTACTCGTGTATCTACAGATTCTTCTGCGACTCAATCAGTTGGTGGGATTAGTAACAGCCCTGAAATGTCATCTGACGGCCGCTACATTGTCTTTGAATCTCTTGCTACTAACCTTGTAGCCGGTGATACAAATGCATCTTATGACGTCTTTCGTAAAGACACCCAAACCGGCACAACTAGTAGGGTATCTACAGATTCATCTAGTGCACAAGCTACTGGGGGCAATAATTTCCGTCCCACTATTACACCGGACGGTCGCTATGTTGCATTCTATAGTTCAGCCACTAATTTGGTAGCGGGTGATACCAATAGTGTTAGAGACATTTTTGTCAAAGACATTCAAACCGGAGCGATAAACAGAGTTTCGACAGATTCACTAGGTACTCAGTCTAACGGCCAAAGTTATTTCCCGAAGATTTCAGCTGATGGCCGCTATGTAGCATTTGAATCCGGTGCTTCCAATTTGGTGGCTGGTGACACAAATGCAAGGTTTGATGCTTTTCTTAAAGATACTCTAACCGGTACTACAACTCGGGTAAGTACTAGTTCGCTTAATGTAGAAGCTGTAGGTGGAAACTTCGCTAATTCTCCGACATCAGACGGAATTGACATATCCGACGACGGCCGCTATGTAGCATTTAATTCACTCGCCGCTAACCTTCATGCTGATGACACGAATGAGAACTATGACATTTTCCTAAAAGATACACAAACAGGGGTGACAAAACTTGTCAGTACCAATGGTGGCCAGTTAATCGTGGGAGCAACAACGAGTGCTAAAACTCCAGTTGCTAGAATATCAAGCAGCACTTTAGGAGTAGCGGGCAATAACGATACGTACCATCCGGATTTATCTGCCGACGGCCGTTATGTCGTGTTTGAATCATATGCCACCAATCTGGTGGCCGATGATACGAATGCACAACCAGATATTTTCATCAAGGATAGCCAGACCGGTACGACCACACGTGTTTCAACTGATTCTTCTGGAGCGCAAAGCAACGGTCAATCATCCGTTGCTAATATTTCTGCAGATGGACGGTATGTGATATTTGATTCTGATGCCACAAACCTTGTTGCCGGTGATACAAATGCAGTACGAGATGTATTCCTCAAAGATACGCAAACTGGTACGACCACCCGAGTATCAACAAGTTCTACTGGCACACAGGCCACGCAGGGATCTTATTCTGGTGCGATTTCCGCCGACGGCAGATACGTTGCATTTGATTCCTATGCCACAAACCTTGTTGCCGGTGATACGAACGGACAATCAGACATATTCATCAAGGATACCCAAACCGGTACGACCACTCGCGTCTCAACTGATTCTTCTGGAGCGCAGAGTAATGGTTATTCTGGAATAGGGTATATTTCTGCCGACGGCAGATACGTCGCATTTGATTCATCAGCCACTAACCTTGTAGCCGGTGATACGAATGCAGAGATTGATATATTCCTCAAAGACACCCAAACCGGTACAACCACCCGCGTCTCATCTGATGATTCCGGAGCGCAGAGTAATGGTGAATCAACAAACGGGTATATTGCTGCCAATGGCAGATACGTGATATTTAATTCTACCGCTTCCAATCTTGTTGCCGGTGATACGAACGGTGAACGAGATGTGTTTCACAAAGATACCCAAACCGGCATTGTTACTGTAGTCTCATCTTCCGCTTCAGGAGTCCTGGGTAATAGTTATTACACTTATGCAACCAACGTATCTGCCGATGGACGTTATGTGACATTTGAATCATATAGCTCTAATCTTGTTCCTGGAGATACGAATGGGAATGAGGACGTATTTATCAAAGATACCATTACTGGAATTACGGCTATACTTTCTACAGATTCGTTTGGGGTTCCTGGCAATAACGATTCTGAGTATGGGCCTATATCTGCAGATGGGCGATACGTGGCATTTTTGTCTTATGCTGATAATTTTTTAACCGATGGAATAGGCGGGGACATACATATCTATCACCGTCTCAGCCCCTTTGTAACAACTGCGACTGACGATGACTTCACAGGTGAAACAAAGAAAGTAGTAGCGGGTAATAGTACAAGTTCGGTCCTGTCAAACGATATCCGCAATGGTTCTTCTGTTAATCCTAGCGACTACATTCTGTCTGTAACAGATGATGGCGGACTTACGAATATTAATTTGAATTCTAACGGAACGCTCAGTATTCCGGCGGCAACTCCAGCAGGTACTTACAATATAGTATATGAGATATGTGAAGCAGCAGCGTTAGACTACTGCCAAACGGCGACAGTTACGGTTGCCGTTTTGGGCGCGTCCATATCAGGTAGTTTGGCTGATACGGGGTTGAATATGTTTGCGGTAGCTAGCCTCGGGATTTTAATAGTGATTTTTAGCGCCTTTTGGTTTACTAAGCTTACGCACCCGGTTCGATATAAAAATCCCCGAATACGTTAAGGAAAGTATGGCTACAAATCACCGCTGTAACCTTATTAACCGTATCTGTTAAAATTGATTCAATAACTACTCAAGAGATTTGTAAAGAATATCTGGAGTTTTTTAGAGAGCGCAAACACGCGATGTTTGAGCAAGTGCGCACCCGCCATCGAGCCCCACTGGTGCCACTACGCTGCAGGTAGCGTTAGACTCCGAAATACGCGCCCTTACACTTGGTCAATCCGCTGTCATATCTGATGGCGATCAAGTATTAGGCGGCGGTATTATCTGTTAGGATTAAATATATGACAGCTAAAAATATACGACAAATAATAGTCTTTTACATTTTGGCAGCATTAGCTCTGACGCTTATATGGAACATAGCTTTGCGAACTTATTTTATCCCTAATTATTTTGTTGAGACTAAGGCAACGGTATTCGAAATTATTAGCGAATCTCCAATATCCAGTCGCGGGGGCAGACAAACAAATCTTCTTCCTACTTATGAGTATATTGATGATTTAGGTAACACTAGAATTCATAAATCAAGCGACGGCTTTAATGCGTATAATAGTTTTTTGTTTAAAAAACATGTTGGAGACTCTAAAGCTGCGTATTACGAGAAAGGCAGTAATGAAGGTCTTTTTGTTACTGACACTGGGGATTAGTATACATTTTTAGAGGGGCCACTTATTTTTGCTGTCTTTCCTGGGGGCTTAATTCTAGCATTTGTGCTGTATATTAATCACAAAAGTCGTCGCTAAGAGCTGATTTTAGTAATTACGCGCTACCTCTGTTATAATTTCCTCGATGACAGCAAAAGGAATACGAAATGCATATTTAGATTTTTTTGTTAAACGTGGACACGCAGTGATTCCGCGGGCGCTTTTGGTGCCGTACAACGATCCGACTACGCTATTTACTGGCTCTGGTATGCAGCCACTGATTCCATATTTGTTAGGCGAACCTCATCAAGATGGCACAAGGTTGGTGGATAGCCAAACATGCTTGCGTGCTCAGGATATTGAAGAAATCGGAGACAATCGCCATACTACATTTTTTGAAATGCTGGGCAATTGGAGCTTGGGCGATTATTTCAAATCAGACCAATTGCCGTGGTTTTTTGAATTTTTGACAGATGTGGTCGGGCTTGATCCTAATAAGTTGTATGTAACATGCTGTAGCGGTTTTCCGGAATATAATGTACCTAAAGATACTGAGAGTGCTGCGATTTGGAAGAAACTGTTTGAATCAAAGGCTATTGATGTCAAAGAAGTAGAAATTGGTAGTGAGGAAAACGGCTACAAGCTAGGAGCTCAAGACGGCCGTATATTCTTTTACGATGAGAAAAACTGGTGGAGCCGTGATGGTGCGCCAAAAAATGTTAAAACTGGTGAACCCTGCGGCCCAGACTCCGAAGTATTTTATCTTTTGGATCATGTCCAACATGACAAAAAATGGGGCGAACTTTGCCACCCAAACTGTGATTGCGGCCGATATATCGAGATCGGTAACTCGGTGTTTATGGAATATTTACGTACTGAGAAAGGTTTTGAGAAACTGCCAAAGCAAAACGTTGATTTTGGCGGTGGCTTAGAGCGAATTGCCCAGGCAGCTCTAGATAGCGATGATATGTTCAAGATTAGTGTTATATGGCCAATTATCGAAAAATTAGAATCATTAAGCGGCAAAAATTATGATAGTCATACCGAAAGTATGCGGGTAATTGCCGATCATCTGCGGGCAGCAACCTTTTTAGCCGTAGATGGAGTTAGCCCAAGCAACAAAGAACAAGGCTACGTCATGCGCCGACTGATCAGACGCGCCATTCGCCACGCCTTTGACCTTGGGATTGAGCAAAATTTCCTCGAACATATAGTACCGGTGGTAATTAATTTGTATAGAGAAGATTTTCCAGACGTTGCTGAAAATAGTGATAAAGTCGTAGAAACTATGCTTAAGGAAGAAAAAGTTTTTCGTCAGACTTTGCGCGCTGGCGTTCGAGAATTCGGTAAGCTAACAGAGGACGGTTTGACTGGAGCGGAAGTATTTAAACTTTACGACACATATGGTTTCCCACTAGAACTTAGCCTAGAAGAAGCCTATAAACAGAACGTCACCGTATCAGAAAATTGGCGCGAGGAGTTTGAGTCGCTGATGCAAGAACAGCGCGAAAGAAGTCAGACCGCCAGCAAGGGCACTTTCAAAGGTGGCTTAGGCGGGCAGACTTTGCAGCACAAAAAATACCATACGGCTACTCACCTTATGTATCAGGCTCTGCGCGAGGTGTTGGGTGACCATGTTGTTCAAAACGGTAGTAATATTACCGAAGAACGGCTCCGTTTCGATTTTTCTCATCCAGAAAAAGTCACTCAGCAGCAGTTAGAAGAAGTAGAAAAAGTGGTGAACCAACAGATCGACAAAGATTTGAAAGTTAGTTTTGCTGAATACCCGACCAAAGTTGCCCGAGAAGAACTCGGCGCTCTAGGCCAGTTCGGCGACCGCTACGGCGAGACTGTAAAAGTATACAAAATGATTTCCGATGATGCCGAAAAACCATTTAGTTTTGAAATTTGCGGAGGCCCGCATGTAGAACATACCTTGCAGCTTATCGATGAAGGCAAAAGGTTTAAAATAATCAAAGAAGAATCTAGTAGTGCCGGCATCCGCCGCATCAAAGCGGTATTAAAATAAATAGGAGAGTAAAAATGGAAGTTCAAAAATCAGACGAATATCCCGTGCAATCTAGTGATTCTGTTCATGCCATGGTTGAGCAGCAGCAAGAACAGCTCATAGAACAGGCTGTAGCTCCCGTAAATTCTACTTCAGAAGTGGTAAAAATTGACCTACCAGAAGGGTCCAGATTGGTTTGTGCTCTTTACGGCTATCGTCGTCGCTAATACTTAATTATCACTGTTAATCGTGCTACAATAAAACCCATATGCTTAAGAAGTTAAAAGGGGCTGGGACTAAAGTCCTTTCAAAAGCCAAAACCCGTGCCTCGGCGCCTGGCGATCCATACATTCTTGCTCTTGATATTGGTACCGAGAATGTTAAAGCCATTATTGGACACGTACGTCCCGCTGGTGATATCGAAATAGTAGGTGTTGGCCGAGCTCATCAAAATCTAACTGATATGGCGGCTGGCGCTATCGCCGACATAGCAGCTGTAACAGCAAACTGCGACAAAGCACTTAGTGACGCCGAAGCGCAAGCAGGGCTGTCTGCTAGCAGCGTTGTAATAGGTATTGCTGGAGAACTTGTAAAAGGAACCACAACAACTATTCGCATAACTCGGAAAGATGCGCAAAAGCCGCTTGATGTGGCCGAAGTCGAACAAATGGTGAGTTTAGTCCAGGATAGAGCCGAAAAGCGCGCCAAAGATCAGCTGGCGATTGAACTAGGTGGCAAAGATGTCGAAGTAAGACTAGTAAATAGTGCTCTAGTACGTATTACAATCGACGGATATCCAATAACTAACCCGGTCGGCTTTCAGGGTCGCGAGGTGGTTGTACAACTTTATACAGCCTTCGCCCCACTTATACATATCGGTGCTTTAGAGCGAGTTGCTAATGAACTAGACCTAGATCTGATAGCGGTCGCAGCAGAACCTTTTGCTGTTGCTCGAGCAGTTGTCGGCGACGATCCCAACGCCAACACCTCAGCCATACTAATGGACGTGGGCGGCGGTACCACTGATATTGCAGTCGTTCATGAGGGCGGAGTTCAAGGCACGAAAATGTTCGGTATCGGAGGCCGTGCATTCACGAAGTCGATCGAGAGAGATCTAGGGTTAGAATTTTTGCAAGCCGAGGCTTTAAAAGTTGGCCTAAGCTCAGGTCGAATTCCAGCAGAAAAATCTAAACAGATCGAAAATCCTTTGCGCAAAACTTTAGAGGTATGGCGAGGCGGCGTTGAACTGGCACTAGATGAGTTTAATGTCGAACAAATGCCTCACCGTGTTTTACTTTGCGGTGGTGGCAGTAGCCTTGATATGTTATTTGATGAGCTTGATAAATCCAGTTGGTATAAAGAGTTGCCCTTTACTCGACCGCCCGAAGTGCAACTAATCCAGCCAGAAGACATCGACGGATTTGTCGACAAAACTAACTCGCTTACTGACCATACGTTCATAACTGCTATGGGTTTGTTGCGAGTTGCAGTAGATACAACGGAGCAAACAGGCCAGGCAATAAGTGCTGGCAGTCTGAAAGAAAAATTCAATAAATTATTAAAAGTATAATAAGAATATGCCGATTCCTCGAAAAGACACAATCTACCTCGAACCAGATGACGAAATAACAACCGTTATTGATAAGCTGCAACAAAGTAATGAAAAAGTAGTTGCACTAGTGTTGCCGCAAAGGGCAAGCGTTTTTCAGAGCATCGTTAATATGAAGCTACTAAAACGTTCGGCAACGAAATACAAAAAACAAATTGCGCTTGTTACTTCCGACCCAACAGTTTTAAAACTAGCCGGCTTATCAGGAATTCATATAGCAAAAACCCTCCAATCCAAACCGGAAATTCCTAATTCAGAACCTGAATCCGATACCGTAAAGATATCAGAAGGCACAGAAACTGATGAGTCCGAATCAACTGAGAATGCTGCAGCAGCAGTCGCTTTAGCGGTTGGCAGTACGGCTGCTGATGATTCAATCGAGTTGGACAATTCAGTTATGCAAGCAGTGTCTTCTACGGGTTCTGAATTGGCTTCAGCCAAAAAGAAGATTAAGATTCCTGATTTCGGCAGCTTTAGAAACAGGTTGTTTTTGGGGGCGGGCCTACTGATGCTTTTGATAGTCGGCGGAGTGTTTGCATTGGTAGTCATGCCAAAGGCAACAATTGCTATTAAGACCGACACAAAAAATATCGATGTGAGTGTAGTTTTCTCTGCTTCATCTGATGCCAAAGAGCCTGATTACGAAACTAATGTTTTACCAGCAGGCGAGGCAGAAGTCAGCAAAACCGATACTGAAAAAGTTGAGGCTACAGGTCAGAAAAATATTGGCGAGACAGCAACAGGCAAAGTAAAGTTTACTGCCAAGGTTTGTGCGCCCAATCTAGGTACGACCCCAGCTGACATAAAAGCCGGAACCGGTGTTAGCAGTAGCGGCAAAACTTATATAATTCAGGACGATATATCGTTTGAGTTTAACGGTTTTGGGGGCGGCAGCTGTGCCAACTACTCAACCGATAATGGTGATATTACTGCTAGCGGCCAAGGAACCACCTATAACTTAAGTGGAGCAACATTCACTGTTAACGGTCGTAGCGATGTAGCAGGAACTGGATCGGCCGATGGAGGATCCGACCAAATCATTAAAGTAATTAGCGCAGAAGATATTGAAGGTGGAAAACAGCGACTTGCTGGCCGATCTAAAACGGCAGCCTTTGATGAGCTGATAGCCAAACTGCAAGGGCTCGATTTAAAACCACTCGAGCAAACATTAACTGAAGGTGAGCCCAAAATTGAAACAAGCGCCGCAGCCGACGCCCAAGTCGATGAGGTAAATATCACAGCTACTGTCATTTATCAGATGTTAGGAGTTCGCGACGATCAGCTGGTTCAACTTCTCGAGAAGCAGATAAATAATCTTGCAGGTGAAAATCAAAAGCAAATCCAGGACAATGGTTTATCAACTGCCTCATACACGGTTACAGAAAAAGTGTCACCTGAACTTCAAAAAATCAGCCTGAGCACGGTAGCGGTTCTAGGCCCTAAATTCAATGAAGCAGAGTTAAAAAGCTTGGCTGCTGGCAGGAAACGTGGAGAGATTCAGGATGAAATTCGTCGCATAGAGGGCGTTAAGGAAGTTACTGTAACTTACAGTCCATTCTGGGTAATAAGCACGCCAAAGAATGCGAATAAAATAAGCATAGTTTTGGAGCAGTCCGAGTAGTGCCAGACATAATCGCTCTGGACTTCGGCGGGCGAAGAATAGGGGTGGCCCGCGCTAATTCTGCCGTTCGTTTGCCAGAGCCTTTGCCGTCAATAGACAGAAAAGTCAGTGATGATAATCAGATATTCGAAATATTGAAGTCGCTTGAGCCCGAGCAGATAATACTGGGCCTGCCTAAGAATACCAACGGCGATGACACCGAACAAACAAAAGCCACGAGAGAATTCCATAAACTTTTAACAGAGAAACTAGGTACCTCCGTTCGCCTCGTTGACGAAGCTTTGTCTACAGTTCAGTCAGATAAGTGGCGCACACGCTATCCAAAAGCAAATGAAGACAGCCTGGCGGCCTGCATAATATTGGAAAGATATTTTGGGGATTCTATCTGATGAGTTATCGAATGCCGCAAAGGCGAGGACTGGGAATCGGCGAACTCCTGTCTAGATTTGTGAAACTGATTGCTGCGAGTGCCGTAATACTACTTGTATTTTTAGTCGGATTTTACGTAGTAAACCTTAAAGCAGTCGGCGGTAGCAGTGAGGATGTAACTTTTGTTGTTGACGAAGGCCAAACCTTCCCTCAAATAGCTTCTATGCTTGAAAAGACTGAATTAATCCGAAACGAAACCGTGTTTAACTTTCACTTGCGGATAAGTAGTTATGGCGAACTAAAAGCAGGCACATATAAACTAAACAAGTCGATGTCTGTAAAAGATATTGCCGTAACGCTCACAGACGGCAATGTTGCAACCGATTTAGTTACTATTTTGCCAGGAAAGCGGATTGATCAAGTCAAGTCTGAATTAATCAGAGCAGGCTTCAATGAAGCAGAAGTTGAAACTGCGCTAAACCCGTCACTTTATGGCAGTCATCAGGTTTTTGCAGGGATGACACTGCCAGTTAACCTAGAAGGTTTTATCTATCCAGAAAGTTATATTATTGCTAAGGGCACAACCGTAGAAGAAATCATAACTTTAGCTTTAAATGAAACCGCAAAAGCCTTCACCACCGAGATAAAAAGTGGCATTAATAAGCAAGGGCTCACGCTATACGAAGGTTTAACTTTGGCCTCAATTATCGAGAGGGAAGTAAGCACCAAGAGTTTTGAAGACCAGCAAAAGGTAGCTCAAGTATTTTTAAAACGCTATAAAGAAGGAATAGCACTGCAGTCTGACCCGACGGCTGTATACGGAGCAGTGTACGATGGAGTTGTGAACGATGATACTACAGTAGGCGATATGATAGCTTATGATTCGCCGTATAACACCTATAAATACTCTGGTTTGCCGCCGACGCCTATAAGTAATATTTCGGCCAGCACCCTTAAAGCACTCGTCAATCCTTCTAATACAAACTTCTTGTATTTTGTTTCAGGCTCCGACTGCGTTACTAGATTTGGTGCTAACCTTCAAGAGCACGAAGCTTACATATCCGATTATGGGGTGGCAACAGCAGATTCACGTTGCCAGTAATCTGTTAACAGAGGTCACCCCTGTTGCAGCCTATTGACTACTATAGTTGATTTTGGTACAATATTTGACATAAGCAATCTGTGTATTTGGCTTTGCGCCAAAAAGGGAGGACACAGAGTCCCCTCAGATTGCTTGCATGCGCTGAAGAAGTCTACTCCAATAAGATTGAGGCGGTCGAAAACCTCAAAAATAACAAGTAATCCCAGCGTATGTATTGCACTCACAATTATTAGAGTGCAGGAGAACCTCATTAGAATTTTCAAATCCAGACAAAATAAGGGCGTTAACGCAGTTATAGAGTCATATCAGAATAGGGGTAACCTATCTGATTCATATAGGAAAGTATCGAGCAGAACAAGAAAACGTCTAGTCCGTAACGGGATTATATTTAGTAATGTGGCCGTATTGGCGTTAGTTTCCCTTTTTGTTTTTGGAAGCAAGCAACAAACGAGCCCAACTTCAAATTCTGTAAATTCCACAAATAGTGAACAGGTTAATCCGTTAGACGAATTATCGAGTGCCGATATTGCTGTTCACGCAGCGCAAATGGCAAGATTAGATGAAGTTAAGGCTGTAGTTAACAATGCTGACAGTGTTAATGCTCAGCTATCAATAGTCCCTACTGACAGCCAAGTAGTAGCTAAGCCTCAAATTGTGAGCACTGGATTAAAATCCAAGCGCGATATTGTTGTTTATACGACCGTCGAGGGAGATAGCGTTTCGGCAGTTGCTAAGAAATTTGGCGTTACCACCGAAAGCGTTAAATGGTCAAATGACCTTGGCGCTGATGCTATAACTGCCGGAAGAACTCTGCGCATTCCTCCTGTCAATGGGATCGTTTATCAGGTAAAACCTAACGATACCGCTGATAGTCTAGCCAGTAAATATCAAGCTAGCAAAGATCAAATAATCGCTTTTAACGATGCCGAAATAAGCGGATTGGTTAGAGACGACTATATTGTTATACCAGGCGGCAAAATCCCTACACCTGTAGCCAGAAGTATCCCGGCTAGCAACAACTTTTCTTACGGCTCATTAACTCCTCGTTACGGTGGAAACGGCTATGACTTTGGCTACTGTACCTGGTGGGCTGCAAAACGCCGAGCGGATATTGGACGTCCAGTTCCAAATAACCTTGGCAACGCCAGCACCTGGAAAGTACTCTCACAAAGAGCAGGCTTAGGAGTGGGATCTACGCCTCAAGCAGGAGCTGTAATTTGGACTCCTCCTCGAGACTACTACGGCCACGTTGCATTTGTAGAAGAAGTTTTTGAAGACGGCCGAGTTCGCGTATCAGAAATGAATGTTCGCGGCTGGAATGTCAGAAGCGAAAAGATACTTACACCTGCCCAAGCGGCTGGCTACGGCTACATCTATTAATACGAAACTTTATAGTTCAGGTCTTCTACCATATACTTATATAGATGAGTTTTGTTGATATTGCGAAAGTTTTGGTTGCTGCCGGTGACGGCGGCAATGGTTTAGTTAGTTTTAGGCGTGAAAAATTTGTAGATCGCGGCGGTCCGGATGGCGGCGATGGCGGCGATGGCGGTGATGTTATCTGCGAAGCTAGTAACAGCGAGAACACTCTTGCGAAGTATCGGTATAGTAAAGATCTGAAAGCTGAAGATGGCAAACCTGGTGAACCAAACAATCGTCATGGCCGCTCTGGTAAAGATGTGATTGTGAAGGTTCCACCCGGAACAATTGTTCGAAATGAAGATGGCGATGTGATTGCCGATCTTGTAGTGCCAGGTCAACAG
>JALYSF010000047.1 GCA_030854905.1 bacterium | reverse complement strand
ACCGGGTGGAGGAGTAACTCTTGTAAATCTTGCAGGTACAGTTAAGAAGTTAAGCACTGATGATCCAGCAATCGCTGCAGGAAAAACACTTCTGGTTCAGGCTCTTGAGAAACCATTCCGAATTTTACTCGAAAATGCAGGACTAAACCCTGACGAGTGGCTGCCACAAGTTAAGAACGGCAAGGTAGGACAGGGAATTGATGTAAACAATCCAACCAAACTTGTTGATATGAAATCTGTCGGTGTGGTTGACCCTACCAGAGTAGCAAAAGAGGCAATCCAGAATGCTTCGAGCATTGCCGGAACCAGTATGACTATGGGTGCGCTTGTCGTAGATGTACCAGAGCCTAGGGCAAGTGCAGCGCCTGACATGAGTGGCATGTCCGGCCTGGGCATGTAATCCTTCTCGCTAGATCTTATATTTTAGCCTTGAGCATAGCGAACCCGAGTCTTCGAGGGCTTTAGCGTGGTGGGGCTTGAAGTTCGGATTTATTCCGAACGAAAGTGGAGGAGCAGAGCTCCTTCTAAAATATATGTTGCCAAAAAGGTATATTTGTAGTACAATAGCTTCATAAAGCACGTATGGTGGGCTTTAAGGAGTAGAAATGGCATTATTTAATCGCCGAAAGACGACAACTGACATCCCTGAACTTCAGGAATATTACGCTGCAAAAAGAGCTAATAATTCTGCGGGAGCTTGGGTATTGGCGCTAATTAGCTTAGTCGTTACTGTATTAGTGATACTTGGACTATTCTTTGGAGGCCGATGGTTATGGCGCACTTTGACAGGTAATGATGAAGACAAGAATGTCACTACTACTCAAGAAGCCGCTGATCAGGTTGAAGAAGGAATTGAGTCTGATACAGGCGTAGATGCTAGTGATGCAGCTCAGGAAGCATCTGACGCCGCCAGAGAAGCAGCAAATAATGCAGAGGAAGCAGTTACTGACAATAACGGCACCGCTACACAGCCAAGTTCAGGTCAAACTGGATCTACTGGTGCCAGCACAACAACTCCTAACACTGATGAAGAAATTGCAGCAGCCCGAGCAAGTGGTAGCCTGCCAAACAGCGGCCCAGGCGACGTAGTAAGTTTGTTTGTAGTATCTACTTCTATCGGCTACTTCTACTACCGCCGCAAACAACTAAACAATTAGTTTCTTATTTAGCTGCTATTTCGCAGCACGCCTCCGACTTGCTTATTGCGACTCTATTTCTTTTATCGAAAAGAAATAGAGAAAAGAAACGACCCGCGTTTCCCTCGATGCGGCGTAGCTGTAGTAATAAATAAGTTCTCTTGCAGAACTCGCAATTTTAGTGCTACTAGCACTAAAATCACTCAGACAGCTTCAGAGCCCAAGGCGGGGTCCCCATGAAACAAGTTTCATGGGGTAGAAGGACACATATTTATTACTACATCTACCCGAACTCACTCAGAGCGGGCACCCGCTCAAGTTACTGGCTGCACTGGAAGCTCTGGGTCTGGGCATCGAAAGCTTGTTCCTGATTAGCGAATGTAAATAACACAATTATCTGCCAAGTACACGAGTCCCGAATCATTAATTAAAGAAAATATGAGGGACCGACTGTTGCTAGGGGTCCCCAACATGGATGCTTCATGTAGGGGGTAGCTCTAAGGAGTCGTACTTGGCATTGTGTTTATTTACAATGAGATAGTAAAGAATAAGCTTTGCCCAGGAGTTTTTGTTACTTTTTGCGGACAAAAAGTAAGATCTAATGACGTTTAACTAAGTTTATTGATGAGGGTCGCTGGTCCCGAGGTTAGCTTGAAGTTTGGTTCGTTGTAAAGTAATTAATCTCGTTGATTATATCCAGCAATGCTTGAGCACGTTCTTTATCATTAGTAATCTTTTGGGCGCTATCAAATGCCTTTTTGAGCAAACGATGATCATCGGTTGCCTGAATCATCATCATTGTCGTTTTGAACTGCTCCTCGGCGCTCTGCTCGAGGTGATCAACTAGTGGTTGAAGCTGAGTTAAAGCCTCTTGCTTCATACCTGTTAAATCTTGGTGATCGTCATCGGAGAAAGCTGGTGTTGGTGTGGGCGTAACAGAAGCCGTAGTTGAAGCAGCGTCGCCAATTTGTGGTGCGCTTGAAGCCCCGGCACTTGGATTATCGTCTAGAAATGAGGGTCCGTCAGTGTCGCTCAAGAAGCTATTTAAGGCTTGATCCGTGGAAGAAATATCCTCAACCGCAGCAGTGTCGCCAAAAGCAGGCGCTGCAGGCACTACAGGAGCAGGTGGTGTCAAAAAAGGATTGGCGTCAGGAGTATCTGCAGTCGGTTGTGGCGATGGAACAGGTGCGTTAGGCGGCGTGCCATACGGGTCGGTGACAGCCGGCGTTACAGGGGCTGGAGATAATCCGCTCCCCGAAAACGTAGTATCGTCAGCTGGCGCTGACTGCTGATTATCATTGTTGTCTGGAAACATCCCACCCCCTCACTGCCTGACAGCAGCCAATATAAGATTAATTATCTTTCAATATGCTTATGTTAGCACAATTATTGTTAGTGTTAAACTTATATAAGAGAGGAAAATACTATGTTAGACGATTTAAAATATATTCATCAGCGAGACAGCCAAGATGCATTAGGAATTGCCGCAAAACAGTGGCAGCAGTTAGAAGTAAAGTACGAGCTTGCAGAACTAAATTTTGAGGTGCAAAACGTAGTTTTTGCAGGAATGGGCGGCTCAGCGCTGTGGGCTTTGCTGGCAAAAACCTGGCCAAGCCTCAATGTGCCTTTCGAAATAGTTCGTGGCTATGATATGCCTAGCTACATCTCCGAAAATACCCTAGTAATTGTCTCAAGTTACTCTGGTAATACCGAAGAGACTCTGTCGTGTCTGGAGCAGGCCGAAAATAAGCGTTCAAAAATCGTCGTTGCCGCTAGCGGCGGCAAATTGGTCGAGATAGCTCAAGCCAAAGGTTATCCGATAACACTTCTGCCAAAATCTGCCCAACCAAGGTTTGGCGCTCTAAGCGGACTTAAATCATTGGTGACAATTCTGGAAAAAGCTGGGTTATTACCGGCTGATTCAGCCGAGAAAACTCTTCATGAAACCTCAGAATTCCTAAAGAATATAGTATCGAGTTGGGTTGCTGATGTACCTACCTCACAGAACAAGGCCAAACAATTAGCAATGGAGCTTGCAGGAAGTTCGCCGGTTATTTACGCTGGTCCTCAGATGTTTCCAGCTGCCTACAAATGGAAAATTAGCTTTAATGAGAATGCTAAAAATGTCGCTTGGTGCGGTGCTTTACCAGAGTTCAACCATAACGAATTTATTGGTTGGAGCAGTCACCCCGTCGATAAGCCTTATAAAATCGTTGAACTGCGTTCTAATTTCGAACACCCCCGGGTCCAAAAACGTTTCGAAGTCGGACAGCGATTACTTTCCGGCAAATGGCCAAGCCCATTCGTTGTAGATGCAGAAGGTGATAATGTTTTGGAGCAAATGCTTTACTGCGTAGCCCTGGGAGATTTTGTAAGTCTGTACGTAGGTCTGCTTAACGGTTTGGATCCAAGCCCCGTAGTGCTTGTCGAAAAGTTCAAACAAGCCTTAGACGACTAGAAGCTGTCAATAAAATTAGCGTCGTAGCTTTGGTTGCTCCACCACAAAAAATACAGTCCAGCCGCTAACAGCAGTATAAGAATCAGTGTTCGATGCCATTCTTTTATATGAAATTTACTTCTTCTCACAGTGCTGGCTCCTCGTATTTAGCTACCACTACCAATCTGTCTTTTGCTGTCCAGATAGGCGTACAGGTGTACAAAGTAAGTTGTTTTTCGTTAGTTTGCTCTTCTATATAACCCGCATCCGCCGGCACGACTTTTATTTCAGAAATTTTATAGACGTACTCTTTACCTTCCCAGTAGACGCCTATCCTCTCGCCGACTTTCAGCTTATCAAGATTATAAAAAGTCGAAAGGTTTCGTTGGTAGTAACGATGGCCGACAATGACCGTGTTTCCTTGTTCGTCGGGTGCCGAAGTTTTTGGCCTTAACCAAGTCCCTCCGTCATTTAGGACTCCGATATTATTACCTTTTTTAACTGGTTCGTTCAGCTGAAGCGACGGTATAACTATTCGATTATCAGAAGGTGGGTCCTTGCGGTCATCGTCGCTTCCTGCAAGCTGGCCGGAATACGGAGCGCCGCCGTCAGCTGGCTTATTAACCTGATTAACTCTGTATATAACCTCAGGCAAGAACGGTAAAATCACAATATAAAGACCAAGCACAATTACAATAATTGTCGTTCCGTTATTAAACCTTCTCAGTGTCAACATGAACTCATTTTAACCTAGTTGAGGTTAATGAGCGCTAGCGAACCGGCAGTATTTGCCGGCTTTAGCGAGGAGGAAGTTGAAGCTTGGATTTATTCCGAGCGAAACTGGAGGAGCAGAGCTCCTCCTATCTATCGTATCTAAGTGCATCAATCGGGTTCTTGCGCGCAGCTTTGGCAGCTGGGAGTATTCCTGATACCGTTCCGGTAATAAACGCAGCTAATACTGCTAGACCCAGCGTTTCGACGGTCAAAATTGGCTGTAGCTCGGTGGTTATTCGTAGCAGGCCGTTTATCAAAAGGGACACGGCGACACCGAGCACACAACCAATAATGCTGAGCAGAATCGCCTCTGTAATAAATTGATGCAAAATTTGACGGTTCGAGGCGCCAATGGCTTTTCTAATACCAATTTCACGGGTTCTTTCGCTGACTGTCGCAAACATGATGTTCATAATGCCTATGCCACCGACTATGAGCGAGATAAGTGCGACTCCGGCAACGAATAAAGTTACCTGATAAAAAACGGAGTTTGTGGTGCCGATTATTTCGTCAGGACGGTAAACTCCAAGTTTTTCGTTGCCGCCAGCTAAAGATTTCAAGCTGTTTTTTAGCCCCTCCACAGTTTTGGCTGATTCGTATTCTTTCGACAGTTGGGCCAATACTTCGTAAAACGTAACGCCACCGTTCATTTTCTTGGCATAATCTAAGGGCAATACTACGGCATTATTGAAATCGATTGAGTAGGGTACCGGCTGGAAATTTTTTGTTTCGAAAACGCCTATTACAAGAGTGTCCTGGCCAGCAACTTTGAAGGTTTTGCCGACAGGGGATCTCTCTTCGAAGAGTTGATCGGCAACTGTCCGACCTATAACTGCATAATTGCGAGATAGTTCGTTGGCCGAATAAAAGCCGCCGAACTGGACGCGCTGTTGCAATATATCGGCCAGCTGGTGATTGCTGGCGTAAACGGTGAAGTTCTCGTTTGTACGCCCTTGATACTCTGCTCGACCGCTGACTAAGCCAACTGGT
>JALYSF010000046.1 GCA_030854905.1 bacterium | reverse complement strand
GCCCTGAACAAATAGTGAGTAATAACAATTCAACTTGATAGTTTTAATGCTCGTGCCTTTTTAAAGTTACTAAATAGAAATTCTAATTGATTTCGCATAACTCCTACGGAGTTCTATTGCGCCTTCATTTCTTGAATTGGCAAGAAATGAAGCAAAGAACCAACCCGCGTTTCCCTCGATGCGGCGTAGACGAAGTAATAAATAAGTTCGCCTGCAGAACTCCTCTTTAAAGTGCCGCAGGCACTTTACTTCGTCAAACAGCTTCGGCGATCAAATACGCCTCGTTTTCACAACATCTACTCAGTTCACTCAGAGCGGGCACCCCGCTCAAGTAGCCTAGCAATCCGGGATGCGGTGGGTCTGGGCATCAGCCTCTACTTCATGATTAGCGAGTGTCAAATACACAATTAGAGTGAGGGAGTGTCTGAGGACAATTCATATTGTCCGAGTTGCCCGAGCATTGTGCATTTTAACAACGAGATACTAAAGAAGTAGAGGCGCCCAGGAGTTTTTGTTACTTTTGCGGCTCAAAAGTAATATTAATGAGCTAGATGTTACTGATCTTTTACTAAAAGAAATTAGCTCTGCTTGCCGTCTTTCAAAGAAGTAGCCATGCCCGAATCTGTTTTGACGGCTTTCTCGGTTACATCAAATCCACCGATATAGTTACCGAACATTAGACGAGTCTGTGAATAAATTGCCGCGCATGAACTATAAACTATCGTAGTTACTGGCAACAACACCCACTGCAACACCATAAACACGGAGCGGTGGCGTTTATACCTTAGCGGCTTGGGAGGCAATATTTTGAAACTCATATACAGCGTCACAAAAATACCAAGCATAGCTATCGTTTGGATGCGGCTGGCAAGCTGCGGCAGTTGATTGGCAAGATAATCGGTATTATGAAAAAGAAACGGCACGCTGGCGCCAAACGCCAAAATCAACGGAGATGACGACCAACTGATATGACCTTCGAGCACGCGTAAGAATTTAGCCCACACATCGAAACGGTTTAGACGCTTGTCCCCACTAAAAAACCCTTTCTCGGCCACAAAAGCGATGTCGCTGGCACCCCACGCCCATCGTCGAACCTGTATAAACTGAGCTTTAAGTGTTTTTACATAGCCGTTGGCCAACACCGCATCCTGGTATATTGGCAAGAATATTGGCACTACCTCGTGCCGACCACCAAACGCAAAGTAACTACGCCAAAATTGATGACCGTCTTCCACGATCGTCCTTGTACTCCAAAAATCTGTTTCGATTAAAGCGTGAAGCGGCTGAGCATGAGCCGAGAAATTACGTAGCATATGTGGTCGCAACGCCTGCACCATCATCCAGTAAGAGTTGCCTGTCGCAATAACACGCATAGGTGCCGGCGCGTCCCAGATATTGTTGGTAAACATCGGAATGGGTTGAAATGATAAGTATTTTGGATCGTGACAGACGCTGTAAACATACGATACGCAGGCTAAAAAGCCTCTGTCTGGCCTGTTGTCTGAATCGAGAGTTGTTACCATAACGTGAGCAGGGTCGATGTTTTTCTTTCGCACCCATTCGGCCAATTCGCGGCCGGCAAAAGTTATATTGCCGCCCTTTCCTCGAACTTCATTAGGCATTTTATCAGGGTGCTTAATTGCTGCGGCATACAAAAATTTACCTTTATAGTCAGACATTATCTTCTTAGCCTGAGCTTCGACCTCTGGCCCGCCCCGTTCTTCGTAAGCAAGAAGTAGAACGATCTTTTTCATATCGTAATGACTGTCCAGCACCGCTTGGATTGTCGGTTCGATAACTTCACGAGTTTCGTTGTAAGTAGCGATAATCACAGCGTGGATTATATTGTCGGGGTTTATACCGTTCGGCGTGTCGGCTATACGCCGCAAATTACGTGGATGCCAGTCTGGTTTTTGACGCGTAACGGGCTCACCTTTTTGCTGCAAGCTGACATCGTGTAGCAGCTCTTGCCAGTCAATTTTTTTATGTCGTTCCAGCATTCGCCAGCTCTGGACTCCCCTGACATTCAAGGCTATTGCTCTGACGAACCAAAGCATTAAGAATGCAAGCATCAGACCGGCTACAAGCCTTACGTTTAAGAACCCCAGCCAGGCCGGGCTAGTTATGATAATCCAAGTCAAAGCACCTGGCAAAATCTCAAACAATCGATATCTTAAACCTCTGTCTTCAGGCAACGGAATCTCAATATTACGAGCTTTGGCCATCTCAAGAACTCACAATTAATCGATCGCTAACCGCAAGCGCGAGCAGTAAAAGAAATGGTGTTGCCCCCAGAAGCATGATGGCTGCTGAACGCCTAAGATTATAGATACGAATGCTAAGCGCAGTACTAACAACAAGCATCATCAGCGAAAATAGCATGAATAATCTTATCTCGCTCATTGGCCCGCTTTTTAATTGTAATGCTCCCAAGTTAGCGCGGTACTGGACAATGAAAGTCTCGCCGACCGAAGAGTTAACTCTTAGAAGTATAGAAAGACAGACCACTATAAACAAAGTGATATTAACGACGAGCAGGCTAAGCACAGTCTTATCGTTGATGTAGTTCTTGTGTATATACATTTTAGGTATGTGTTATCGGCGGTGAAGCGATGCAAAATAACAGTTTCACTTCCGTTGCGTCAAGGGTAATTATATCAGAAATGAATTATAATTTTCTTCGAAATTTTAATCCTTAAGTAGTTGGTGCGAGATGCGGGAATCTAACCCGCGCCACATGCTTGGGAAGCACGCGTACTGACATTATACTAATCTCGCTCGTCGCTACGTAATGGCAAACTTGCCATAAGAAGCGACGAAACAAGTTCGCTCGCTACTTCTGTCAACTTTGCCAAGTTAGCTCCTCTTCAAAAACGAATCGGAATTCGTTTTTGTAATTTCAGGGCTCGAAAACAATTCCCATTGTTTTCGAAATAACGGCAAAACTTTGTCTTAGGCCCAGGCTTTTGCCAATTCTTGGCAAAACCGGGCTTTGACAAAGGTTTGCCGTGGAGCCACCTAGCAGAATCGAACTGCTGACCTACACGTTACGAATGTGTCGCTCTACCAACTGAGCTAAGGTGGCTTATACAGAGGTCATTATATCAAGATTTTCAAAAAACTTTCTTGCTATATAACTTGTTTGCTTTCTTCCTCGGGAGGTTTGCCTATACAACTTGAACTAGTTCAGCACTATAAATTATGGCGGCGGTTACGATAAATGTATACGATCAAGGCTACAGCGAGTATAAGTATTAACGCGTAGCCAAAAGACTCGGCCGAGCCTAAGTTATCATTGAGATTTTCAATTGCTCCCGTGCTTGAATACCCCAAATATAAGTAAAATAAATTACGCACAAACAGCCCTGCCAATGTACTGGTCAAATAACTTTTAAGTTTTAGTTCGAGTATTCCGGCAGCAAAAGACACTGGTGCTGTTGGCATAATCGGTATCGCTCGCAACGAAAATAAAACCCACCACTCTCCTGGGCCTTTTTCTAATCTGCTGCCGAGGTTAGTGATTTGGCTGTGAGAAACTCCCAATAACTTACCAAAACGACCCGTTATCAAATTCTCAAACTTGTTAGCAATCCAATAAATCACGAGCGCTCCAATTGTCTTTCCGATCGCGCCTATGGCAGCTAGTAAAGCCAAGTAAATCACAGGCTGCCCTTTAGCCTCAGCAAAGGAGCCAGCTAGTGTCATTACAAACGGCGAAGGTATCGGAGCGATAATTTCTTCGATAAGACTGCCCAGAAACGAAAAAAGTGGCAGTGGCATAGCCGAGGCCCACTCTCGTAGCATATTGAGAAGAAAATCGATCACTACTCAATTATGATGAACAAGGCAGAGAAAGGCTAGGCCATTTTGCAATTTGCCTTTGCCTAGGTCAGTGCGCAAATAATAACACCCCGATGAAAGGGTGCTTTGATTTGCGCACTCACGGGACGACCTTAGCTGAAGAAGTCTGGATCTATTTTGGCCAGAATAATTACTTAATAACCACTTGCTGAAGTGTTTCAGGCTGATTGGTCTGAGGCTGGACTGACTCAGAATTTAAGCCTTGAGCGTCTTTAATATAACCAACAAGAGCAGAAGCACCTAGATAAGTTGTGACCACAGTAGTTAAGTGGCCTGCAAGTTCTAGTCGTCGAGCTGTACCATTCAACTCAGCATTTCGTGCAGCGGCCGAAAGGCCATATAAACTAATCGCACCCCACTGACCGGCAGTATTCCACTTACCTTCTTTAGAGGGATGAATTTCGTTTCCACGTCGCTTTGCAGCCGCTGTGGCGAGCGTATTCGCAAGATGTTGTGCTAAGAATGAGCCAGCAACTGCAGGAGGGAGGATGCCTTTTAAAGTTAGGATAGGTAGGGCAGCGGCTGCTTCTATCTTGTCTACAACCACATCAACCGCTTCACCAGTAGGACTTTTAGTCTTTGTTCTATGTGCGACCATTCCGTCTACCACGTCAAGCAAGCGTCCACCCCCTATTTTAGCGATTCCACGACCAGTATTCCCGTCCGCTATGTCCTTAAGCCCTGAGCCTACTATGCCCAAGCCGATAAGACTAACGGCATTTGCAGGAGTTACTACACTATGTGTTTTAGCAGCTGTCTTTTGCCAGATATTGCGTTCTTCGTGTGGTACAGTTGCCCACTCGGGACTTTTGCCAGTGCGGTGAAGATTCATAACTGTTGATTATAGCATAAGCATATAAATAAGTCAATACTGTCGTGCCATTTTTATATCGTTCAACCTTGAGTGGTGTTAATTCATATATTAGAGTTTAATCTGCGGGCTCGACCGGATTCGAACCCGAAGAGTGCCAGTGGCACTGTGAGTTCACGCTAGATCAGCTTTTCTGTTTGAAAATCTTTCTTAGGCTGCGCATATTTACAAATATTGTATGGTGCTAAGGTTCGAATCCCTGCCAAGCTCTGCTTGGCGTGCAAAGCAAAAGCCGCCCTTTAGGGACGGCTTTGTTTTGCATTCTGGCGGGCTCGACCGGATTCGAACCGGCGATCTCCTCCGTGACAGGGAGGCATGTTAGGCCTCTACACCACGAGCCCGCGTCGGCGTGTGATGGTAATCCATCCGCGCCGACGACAAAATAAATTTGCTCGTCGACCCTAGATGCCTTACCAAGCCGCCTCCTTTCAAATTTGTGAATCCTCTCACAAATTTGGGGGGAGTTGCATAGGAAATAACTTCGATATCTTAGCAAAACAGGGGTAAAAAAGCAACTATGATTGGCTTATTACTGATTAGTTTCTGTAGTTTCGGGCCCAACAAGTCTAATATATTGCCTGACTGGACTTTTTTCCTTGGCGTTATTTAGAAACTCGTTAATGTCTTTTATGGGCAATACGACGTGCGCAGCTCTGATTTTATCG
>JALYSF010000014.1 GCA_030854905.1 bacterium | reverse complement strand
GTTATTTACGGTGGAAGTGTTGACGACCACGACGCAAGAGCATACTTAGAAATCGAAGGTTGCGACGGAGTCTTGGTCGGCGCGGCTAGTTTGAATTATCATAAATTCTCAAAAATCGTCGAGACAGCATTCGACCTAACTCAGGCCAGGGACAAGAACTAATTATGACTGCTAAAAAAATGACCGATGTTTCCAAGCCCGACTCGACGCCAGCTAATGCTACTAGTAAACCCATAATACTTGGTCATAAACCAATGGTGGCCGATCCAATGGTTAGTGCTGACTCCAAAGATAAAGTAACCACTAAGCAGCCTTTGGCGTCAACTTCTCGGAGTATCCAGCCCGTTAGTGAAGAATTCACTAAAAAACCTCAGCCTGAAGAATCAGAACGAGAAACCAAAACCAAAGATAATTCTGATGAGGCCGAAACTATTTCCGTAAGAAAGGTGACTTCTGAGACAGAAGAAGCTAAAGTCGAAACCACTCAGGAAACAGATGAAGATATAACAACTGATGACCAAAAAGCGGAAATTGCCAACCAGGAAGAAACAACAATCGAGGATGAAAGGCAACAGCGCTTAAAGGCCATTATCGAGAGTAAAAAGTATAATGTACATTTCAAGAATCCGCATAAAGCATCTGCAAAAATTTTTGTAACTACAGTTTTAGCGGTATTGCTACTCGGTGCGCTGTCAGTGTTATTACTTGACGATGCCGGTGTCATAGATTTAGGCATAAAACTACCCTTTGACTTAATAAAATAAATTAGCTTTACGCTGTGCTGCTACGGAGCCATTGAGTTATAATACTTATTAACGTGCAAGATATTTTTGAGGGTTTAAACGAAGAGCAAAAAAGAGCGGTCCAAACTACAGAAGGACCGCTTTTGATTCAGGCTGGAGCGGGTAGCGGCAAGACAAAAACACTTACGCATCGCATAGCTAATATATTGTCGCAGAATATGGCTCGGCCTTCGGAAATACTATCAGTGACATTTACGAACAAGGCGGCCAGAGAAATGCGTGAAAGAATTGCTAGCCTTGTCGGACGCGATGCAACCGATAGAACTTTTATGCCGTTCATGGGTACATTTCACGGAATATGTGTCAGGCTTCTACGCCAAGACGGCGAAACCATAGGTATATCAAGAACTTTTGTAATTTATGACGAGTCCGATAAATTGTCGGCCCTAAAGCAAGTTTACAAAGCTTCTAATATCGACGAAAAATCATTCCCGACAAGAGTTATTGGCAGTCTAATCAGTAGCGCCAAAAATGAAATGATAAGCCCAGACGAATATGCGAATATGTATCTAAGCAGCCCAGCCCAAAAAATTGCCAGTGAGGTTTACCCAAAGTATGAAACAGCCCTTAAGCAGGCCGGTGCGCTAGACTTTGACGATCTTATAGCGGCAACCTCCCGAATGATGAAACAGGCACCCGAAGTTCGGGAGCGCTGGAGGAAGCAGTTCAAGTACGTGATGATAGACGAATACCAGGATACTAACGCCGCTCAATACCAATTGATAAAACAACTTGTTAACGAAAACAGTAATATTGCAGTTGTTGGTGACGACTGGCAATCTATATATTCATGGAGGGGAGCCGATTTTCGAAATATCCTGCGTTTCGAACGCGACTATCCGAAAACTACAGTTATAAAATTGGAGCAAAATTATAGAAGTACGAAATCTATTCTGAATGCGGCTCATTCGGTTATTACCAAAAATGAGCAGAGAAGTGAAAAAAAACTTTGGACTTCTGCTGAAGGGGGTAAGCCGGTTCAAGTTATGGCTGTCGGTACCGCCAGAAACGAAGCTGAAGGCGTTCTAAGGATCATCAGAAACGAAGTAGCCTCAGGCAAAAGAAATTATAAAGATTTCGCCATTCTTTACCGCACAAACGCACAGAGCCGCTCAATCGAGGAAGTCTTTGTACAGCATGCTTTGCCTTATCGAATCGTTGGCGGCGTACGTTTCTATGACAGAAAAGAAATTAAAGACATCGTGGCCTACATGCGAATAATCTACCAACCGAACGACCGAGCTAGCTTCGAGCGAATTGTAAATGTGCCAAACCGCGGCATAGGTGCGGTATCTCTAGCGAATTTCTACGAATGGTCCGCAAGTAATAATATGACAATACTAAGCGGATTAGAGCAGCTGCACGAATCGCCTATTCGAGGCAAAGCTTTAACTGGCTTCTCTGAGCTCGCTCAGCTAATTATTAGAGCTAGAGAATCGGCTACGGACGTTTCTGTATCTGAAACCCTAAGGCTTATTCTGGAGCGGACGGAATACCTGGATTATATCGACGATGGCACTCCGGCTGGCGAAGCCCGAAAAGAAAACGTCAAGGAGCTACTTAGTGTTACGCGCGAATACTCAGAATTCGGCTTGCAAGGATTTCTAGAAGAGGTAGCTCTGGTCAGTGATGTTGATAGTGCCGATTTCAGTTCTGATTCTGTGACATTGATGACTCTGCATGCCGCCAAGGGTTTAGAGTTTCCAGTTGTTTTTATGGTAGGGATGGAAGAAACGATATTGCCGCATTCTCGTGCGCTTTATGACCAGTCTGAGATGGAGGAAGAACGACGACTCTGCTACGTTGGCATGACAAGAGCTCGTGAGGAACTTTATCTTATCCATTCAGCCTCGCGTTTGCTTTATGGTGGAATTCAGCACAACCCACCGTCAAGATTCTTAAGTGAAATCGGAGCCGTGGATATTACCCAGGTTTCATCTGGGTCGGCTAACTTAGGCTGGACCGAACGATTACAAAACCAAGGTTCAGAAAATCAGGAGCCTAGCTACGTGCCAGAGCTAAACGAAGGCGATAGAGTCAGGCATCAATTGTTTGGTGAGGGCGTTGTAGTAGAGTTAGACGGGGATAACGCTGCTATTTACTTTAAGAATAAGGGAACAAAAACTTTAAACATCAGCTTTGCTCCAATAGAAAAGCTATGAGTTGCTATAATCAATGCATGAACATAACAAACGAGCCGACAGGCGAGCTTTAGGGGGAGGAGCGAAGTTTTCGAATTTATTTCGAAAACAAGTGGAGGGGTGAGCCCCTCCACAGTTAAATAAATGAAATTCAAATCAGGTAAAAAAGTTAGACAGTTCGATCTAGGCCATCCATATATAATGCCGGTCCTGCTATTATTTGGTTTCGTCATTTCTATCATGTGGTCCCTGGTATCATTTGGAGGTCAGACTGTCGGCGCCAAAGACACCAGGATTGTTGTAGTTAAGCACGATAATGAATCTAGAACTGTTCCAACACGCTCCAAAACTGTAGGTGAATTGCTAATAGCGCTTAATCTTGAACTGCATGAGAAAGACAAAGTTACTCCAGGGCTGGATTCGCCGATCTTAGAAGACAATCAGACCATAGAGATCTCTAGGGCAAGACCTGTTATTTTGAGCGATAACGGCCGTGATGTCGAAATATTTACTGCTGAACCCGAGGCTCGTGATATTGCTTTGCAAGCAGGACTAACCCTGGCCGAGAAGGATTTGGCCACCCTAACTCCATATGATCAGCCTTTATCAACAGGTTTTGCTGCAGAGAAAGTCAGTGTTTTTAGGGCAATAACTGTAACTGCAAGCGTTTTCGGTAATGTGACTCAGTATCAGACCCAAGCCAAAACTTTGTCAGAATTTCTTAAAGAGCAAAATATCGAAATAGCAGTAGGCGAAACTACTCAACCAGAAGACCCCGCTTCTCCAGTAGTCCCTGGAATGCTAATCGCAATAAATCAAATAAACAAAAAGATTGAATCAAAAAGTATACCTATTTCATTCAAAGTAGATACGAAAACCGATGCCAGTTTATCTCCTGGGCAAAGTAAAGTTCTTAGCGCGGGAGTGCCGGGAGAGAGATCGGTTATATATGAAATTCAATACGATGCGCTAGGCAAAGAAGTCTCCAGAAGCGAGCTTGTCACAGTTGTGACCCGTGAACCTATTAATGAGATCAGAGCCAAAGCGACACTTCTGCCATCTTCACTTAGCGTATCAGCTGATAAACAATCTTTGATGGCTGCAGCCGGAATTTCGCCAGAAGATTTTGGGGCCGCCGATTTCATCATCAGCCGCGAATCTGGTTGGCGACCTGGAGCTCTGAACAGCAGTTCTGGCGCATACGGGCTATGTCAGTCACTGCCAGCTAGCAAAATGGCAACTGCAGGTGCTGATTACATGACTAATCCCGTTACGCAGCTAAGATGGTGTTCTGGATATGCGAAGCGCTACGGCGGTTGGGGCGGAGCATACCAAGCTTGGCTCGCCCAGCATTGGTGGTAAGGCCTTCAGGCCGCAACACCAAAACCCGGAACAAGTCCGGCTTGTTGATGTCGCTGAATGGCTATAATCTATTTTTAACTGCGCCACCGAACTCGCCGTATCGCTCATACGACTCGCCCGTTGTGCTCGTAAGAAAATATATTCTATCTCATTCCCAGAAGCCCTTACCCCTCCTCGCCAACTTGTAATACATCCAAGTACGGCTCTACGCACTGGTTTTTAGTACTCTGAGTTGATATGGCTATCATTGTTGCACCATACTGCTACTCTTATCAACATAAGCCGGGAAAGTCTGATAAGATGTAACTAAGATGACTCTCCTTGCTATTATTGGAATATTAACCACTGTTGTAGCGGTTTTAGTTAAGGTTTTAGGCCTGCCCGATCAAATCAGGAAAAACTACAATAGAAAATCCCCAGATGGGTTATCATCTCCTTTCATAGTACTAGGATTTATTTCTTATCTTCTTTGGACTTTTTATGGGGCTCTTAAATCTGATTTAGTTCTTGTGATAGGGCAGGGCGTTGGAGTAATTACCATGGGCATAATCGTATATCAAATTTATATCTATCGTAAAAAATGAGTCAAGCAATACCTAAGAAATCGTTGGGGCAGCATTGGTTGAATGACCAGGCTTCTCTTGAGGCTATAGTAGATGCAGCAGATATTTTGGCTGGTGATATTGTTCTCGAAATAGGGCCGGGGCAGGGTGTGCTGACTGACGAACTGCTTAAACGCGGAGCAAAAGTGCAGGCTCTAGAGTTCGACCAAGACCTTATACCGCTACTACGTAGCAAATATTCTACAAATGATAATGTTCAGATAACTGAAGGGGATATCCGAACTTTTGATTTTAGGCAAATGCCTAGTAACTTCAAAATTGTCGCGAACATTCCATATTATCTGACAAGTAACCTGGTCAGGTTATTAGCAGACACAGAAAATAAACCTGAACTATCAGTATTACTGGTCCAGAAAGAAGTAGCAGAACGTATATGTGCTAAGCCTGGGAAAATGGGGATGTTAAGCGTGGCTGCGCAGTGGTATTTTGATTGCTCTTTGGGGGTATTGGTCGATGCCGCTAAATTTACACCTCCTCCAAAAGTCGACAGTCAGGTAGTGCTTATGAAAAGAAAACACAATATACCAGAAATTGATGATAAGAAATTCTGGCGAATAGTTAAAGCTGGTTTTTCAGAAAAACGTAAAACTTTGTCCAATTCGCTAAGTGGAGGCCTGGCTTTAGATAAGCAGCGCACTAATGAATGGCTAGACAAAGCCGGGGTAGACTCTGGTTCTAGAGCTCAAATGTTGACTCTTGAAGATTGGTTCAGGCTTTATAGTGAGCAGGAAGCGTTATAATAAGCTCATGCAGAACGACGAGGAAATAGAGCACATTGACTTGAGGCATTCGGATCCTGAAATTACTGCTGGCCGAGCACATGTGTTCAATCCGTCCGAAAATTATCAGGCTGAATATCTTAAGTTAACAGGCATACTACTGGCCATACTTTTTGGTGCATTTATGCATTACACGACATTTGATCTGACCGGAAACGGATTTCTCGATAGTTTTATGGGCGTGTTCTTCCTGACTTTTGCTAGTTTCAAACTCATTGGTTTGACAGAATTTGTTACGGGCTTTGCCACTTATGACGTTGTAGCTAAAAAATATCCAGCCTACGGCTACGTCTACCCGTTTACTCAGCTAATGTTCGCAGTATTTTATCTTGTAATAGGAGCCAGTCGCTTAACAGATATTCTAGTACTGGTCGTTTCATTAGTTAGTGCTTACGGGGTAGTAAAGGCGCTAAACAGTAAGCGACAATTCCACTGTGTTTGCTTGGGAAATGTCATAAAGCTGCCGTTAAGCCGTATAAGTTTCATCGAAGATTTTGGAATGGCAACAATGGCTTTAGTAATGCTAATAATGCGCTAAGAAATAAGCTTGATACTTTTACTTGACGTATTTATTCGACAAGTAAACAAAGACTCCATTTGTCCAGCCAAAACCAAGCTGCGACGGATAAACTCCTTCAACTGGATTTTTAGATGGGTTGTTGACATTGTATTTTTCTAAAAAGTGGTGGTGTTTACGATACCACTCGACGTTTGTATGGAGCCATCGCATAGCAACCTTAGTTGCCTCTTCGTGGTAGCCGTAACGTTCTAGGCCGTCTATAACAATTGCATGCAGCGGGGCCCAGCCATTCGGAAATGCCCACTGAGTCGGCAGAGAACCAAAAAGTTGCGGATACATGAATATCCCAGCCGTAGTAACTAAACCGCCCTTTTTAAGAAATTTATTAAGGTTGCCTACTAAACGATCTGCTTGTTCGCGGCTAGCCATGCCGGCCCACATAGGGTAAAATCCGGCCAGTGACCAGGTGTCACCACGAGACTGCTTAATAAAGTCGTAATCAAAATAATAGCCTTTGAGCTTACTGAACATAAGCTTGTCAATATTGGCGCGCCGAGCTTCGGCTAGTGCTTTCCACTCCTGAGCTTTTTCATAGTCTTCGATGATTTCGGCACCGCGCGCAAAATCCATTTCGTATTTATAAAGCAGGCTGTTTAGGTCTATCGGCAGATAATCTAGGCATTTTCGTTCAAAACGTGGGGTCATATCCCAGCCGCTCTCGGCTTCGGCGAGGTCGTGCAGAACATTTATATCGTAGTAGCGTGATAAGCCTTTATGGACGTTGTGCCACATTGGGTGATCTTTTGCCATCCATACATGATGATATTCAAGTTCTGCAGCCGCCAATCTCCGCTTCAACCATTCCTTATTTTTACCGTATTTGTCATATACCATAAATATGTAACTCGTTAGCAATGGTGGATGCGACCTAGAGGTCATATAGAATCTACTGGCATTAGGTATTAAATGGAATCTTTCGAACATATATATAAGGTTGTCGAGCATTCCTGATACAAGCTTTTCGTCGTTAAGTCCCAGGCTAGTAAAATAACTGTCCCAGTAGTATTGTTCCTGAAACTGAAAATGTTCGTCTCCTAGACTCGGTACAATATAAGGATTCGGCAGACCAATTAATGTATTGGTATCTTCTCTTTGAGTACGCTTAAGTTGAGGCCACAAATCTTCAATATGCTTCAAAGCTGGCTCTACGGAACGTTTTGTTAAATGTTTGGATGTTTTTTTGAAAGGAATCACCTATTTAGCCTACACTGTAAGCATGAATATAGACAACCCGAAATCTAAAAACATTATGGTTACTTCTATAATGGCTATGAGTATCAATGGCCGGATAACAAGGCAAGATGAAATGGATGTCAAAAGTTGGACGTCGCTTGAAGACAAAGAGTTCTTTGAGTCAATACTGTATAAAGCAGAATCGGTAATTATGGGCAGCAATACTTTTACGGCTACACTCAAAACCAAGGTTCCAAAATACCGTCGCAGGCTAACGGTCGTACTAAGCCATAGTCCGGAAAATTTTAGCGAATACTCAGTAGAAGGTGTACGTGAATTTTGGAACAAATCGGCGCTAGAAACTACTGAAAAACTCAAAAATATGGGGATAAAAACTGCCCTATTGCTCGGCGGCAGCCGCCTAAATTCTGAATTTTTTGAGGCAGGTTTAGTCGACGAACTTTGGCTTACAATAGAGCCAAAAATTTTTGGAAAAGGCAAGCTTTTAATCGAAGATTTCGAGAGTTTTGAATTAAATTTTCGGTTAGAATCACATATTCAACTTAATGATAGTGGAACACTACTGTTACATTACGTAAAAATATAAAGCGCTTTTGTCTAACTTGTTTCAAACGGTTATTATAATTTCGTGTCTGAATCAATTTCCCCACCACCCATCAGTATCAATCTAGATGTTCATACTTGGAGAATGCCAAGACTTATAAGGTCGGCTCAGAACTATCCAGTGGATTTAGTATCATTAACGCTCCCCTGGTGGGTATCAGGGAACAGTGAAATGTTTAATTTAGCTAGGAACAGCGTTGGCGACCAAAATGCACCTAGATTCGTTGGGGCTAATCCTAGAGCAGATGATTATTATGATAAGACATATACTGGCCTTGAGAGCCTTGTAAGAGATTGTAAACCTAATTCGATGACACTTCATCCTAATACAGATGTAGATGTTGGCCAGTTTTGTAGAGTTGTAGAGCGCTGTAAACAACTAGGTGTGACCGCCATAGGCTACACCGATACTCACAGGTATCCTATCGATCTTGGTCGTATGAAGCTGGTACATTCTACTTCGCCAATGGAAGGAGCTGATGAATATGATGCGAGCAGTACACACGACGACCATTCCGTTTTGAACGAAATGTTAAGAGCTAAAGATGCAGATCTAGTTCTAGGTTTTGATGGATTCTTAGTCGATTATAGTTCGGTAGGTGCAGTCGTTCAATATCTCAAAAAACATAAGAGGGATAATGGCCCCGAAAAAGATATGATGATTATTGCCCAGAAGTTTAACCATTCTGCTACAGACGGTGAAGCGATTGGAGACATAAAAAAAGCATTTGATGCTGGAGCTAGCGGTATTTACATGGCAGGATTATATATGAGTAGGCGTAACCGCCCACTGTTTATAAATCGGCTTGTAGCGCAAATGCAACAAACTAAAGAGGTCTAACGCGCTGTTGCCCAGCAAGCCTGTCAGCTACGTTAAGAGTAGCCGCATATGCTTCAATCGCAACAGTTCCTACGGCAGCTCCGATAACTATTAAGGGGGTAGTAAGTCGTTCGGTGAAGGTTGGTTTTTCTATGGTTTTCATTACTCGTGGGCCGATGAATTCTGACATATTTTTATTTCCTTTGCTGTTTATACCTCTGTAATACTCCGAAATATTACTCGTGTCAATAGTAAGCGTTAGAAATAATCTGTACAATCTATCGACTCAAGCGCATAATATCTCTCAAATCGGAGGAACTATGACAGAACCATCAAGCAACAAAGTCCAAAAGTTAAACGTATCGCTCGATTATAAGTGGCTTTCATTAGCCCTATTATTGCTAGTCGCCGCAATGTTATTTATTTGGATGCCGTGGAATTCCGATGATTCGTCCGATGCTCGTACAATCGATGTAGTGGGGGAAGCTGTCATCAAAGCAGAGCCTGATGAATTTGTATTTTATCCAACATGGGAGTTTAAAGATGCAGACAAAGACGCTGCGCTAAAAAAGTTAAATGATAAAAGCAACGAGGTTACGGCAAAATTAAAAGAGTTAGGAGTGGATGAGTCAAAGATAAAATCCAGCTCAGATAATTACGAAAAATATTACATTGATCCAGGTGGTGATGAGCCGTCACATACCTTAAGACTAGAGGCTCGCGTTGGTAACAGAGAGTTGGCGCAAAAGGTTCAGGATTATTTAGTCACAACTAGTCTGTCTGGCCAAATTAGTCCTCAAGCTGGGTTCAGCGATAGTAAGCGTAAGGAGTTGGAGTCACAAGCTCGCGATCAAGCTACCAAAGAAGCTCGAACCAAAGCTGACCAGTCAGCTGACAATCTAGGCTTCGAAATTGGTAAAGTAAAAAGCGTTAGCGATGGCACAGGGTTTGGCGGCATAGAACCTACGTATGCAAGAGATACAGCAGTTAGCAGTGAAGCTGGCAGCTCGTCACTCGAAGTGTTGCCGGGCGAAAATGAACTTCGCTACACAGTTTCGGTCAGCTATTATTTGAAATAACTAATATTTTCCCACTTGGCAATTTGAATGTACTTTTGAGAGGGCTCACAATTTTATGCTCAAATAAGTCTCTTTCTTAAAAATGCCTTCCCAGATGCGGTCTTAAGATATTTTTCGAAAGCGATTGCAGTTGTTTCTTCTATGAAGCATGCATACCAAACTATTGTCCAAGGTTTATAGTTGCTAGTATGTTTACTCTTTCCAGAGTTATGCTCACTCAATCTCTTTTTAAGATTATTGGTATGACCAAAATAGTATTGATCATAATATTCACTCTTAAGAATATAAGTGTAAGTCATTACTCAACTGTAGCCCTACTTCGCTAAAGCTTCGAAGGGCATTCTTCGCATTTGTGAAGGTAGTAAAGCTAAATATTGCAAACCACATCATATGAAATGGCCTGCCATTCGTAGCTTTAGCGAAGAATGGAGGAGCTGGCGGGTACGAACTAATATTTTCCCGCTCGGCAACGATGCCGGATTATCGGCACGCTCGCGGGGCAAGCAATGATTCCTCGAACTGCCACTGGCAGTTCTCGCCCTCACGGGCGGTAGCCCTCCATGTTCCAACCATCAAAAAACCCACCTGTTTAGGTGGGTTTCTTGATGGAGGAGCTGGCGGGTACCGCCCCCGCGTCCGTCGGTTGACTCATTGGATGACTACAAGCTTAGCGTATCTAGTGTTTCTTTCGTTAGTTGAATATAGATATGCAAAATTTCAACTTACGGCATTTTGATAGTCTTAGCTCTTTACTTCAAAAGGGGGTAAAGAGAGCGTTCAGAAAAATTTGGCGCTAAATGTCCCGTATCTGACGTCCAGAAAATAGCGGCTGTCTAAAAAATTAGGCAGCTGTTGCAAGAGTTTGCTTTGCAGGAAATAGCTTTGCAGCTAGGTCAGCAATTACGCTCTTGCGGTCTGTAGTTTTTGCAACTATAGATTTGATCCGGCTAAGGTGCAGATCAGCCCCGCTTGCCATGCCAACTTGTTAAACTAACGTCGAGCTTAAAATTCAGCCCCTTCGTCACTGCGTAATGGCAATTTTGCCATAAGCAGTGACGAAATAAATTCGCTCACTCCTTCTGTCAATCTTGCCAAGTCAGATCCTCTCAAAAATGAATTTTAATTCATTTTTGGTCTAATGGTAGCGTACTTAGTACCCTATATTTCTATTATAGCACAAAGCGCAAGCAATATCAATTTATAATATATTGATGTATATTCGGTTTATGGTAAAAGGCAACAGTCCAGAAGCTATGATTGCTTATCTTGACCAACTTATAGATGGCACAAGAGGTGTTGACGGAAAAGAATTACGCAGGGAAGTCCCCAATGCTTTTGAAGAGCTTGTGGATTTTACGGAAGTTAATGAAGTTCGACTAACTCTGCCTTACGTAGAAAGATTCACTCACCCATTTTATACTAAAGCAGCAGTGGAACACGTGGCTTACTTGGGCTCTCGGGATAACCCTAGACACCTAAAACATGGTGTGCTTTCTAAAGTAGTGTCGCCTTTTAGCGATAGGTGGCATACTCATCCGCTAGTGGGCATGGATTACGGCAAAGTCGCTAGTCTTGATCCTGATGGATTTGTATTTCGTGTTAAACCAAAAGATAGCGATGTTATATATAGTGTTTTGGCTGCCAGAGAGAACTTACGTAAACCCAGCGCATATATAATCGCAGTAGTATATTCTTAAAATAGTCAGCAGCATAAAAGCAACTAGTCAGTAAGAGTATACTTAAATATAACTAAAGGGAGTAATAATGAATAAAATCGTTGGTGCGATCGTAATCTTAATAATATTAGTAGGGCTAGGAATGTTCTTAATGAATTCTAAAGATGAAGAGACGAGTGATAATAACACCAATCAACAAAGCACTTCAGAACAGCAACAAGAAGCCAGTAACCCGATTGCTACAGGTAGCGAACAAACAGTAATCTTTAACGATGTTGGATTTTCTCCAGAAATGCTTACGTCAAAAGTTGGAGAAAGACTGTTAATAGAGAATAAAACTGGTAGGCAAATAGAGGTACAATCTTCGCCTCATCCAGCTCATTCGGGTAGTCCAGAGCTTAACATTGGGGTTATCGAGCCAGGTGAGACTGCGGCAGTAACTTTATCGACAGCAGGAACGTTTAATTTTCATGAAGAACAAGCACCAGACAAACAGGTTAAAGTTGTAGTCCAGTAAACCGTTAACTATGGAAGAGCCAGATCAGCAGTGCGACACTAAGCTTAGTTTTGATACTCAAAAGCAGGCTAGGGCGACGGCTACCGTTGCGAGATTCCAGCATGGAGGGCAAAGGCTAAAAGCGTATAAGTGTAAAATATGCGGCCTTTGGCACTTAGCTACCGTCTGGGAAAAAGATAAAGATTAGCGGGCTGCTTGTAGGCGCCCTAGAATGTAATCAGTTTCCTGGTTGGTCATGATGCGAGTCTGTAGATTAGCATCGTACACGGTAGGGGTTAATTTTGTCTGAATTAGACTACCTTGATTGAAGTAATGAGTCAGGATAATACCTCTTTCTGTGCCAGGCCAGCTTGTTTGATCAAAGTACAGATTACCCAGTCCATAATATATCGGTTTATCATTATAAAATTCGTAGGTTTGTGGTTGGTGTGCCGAGGAGCCAATAACCATGTCTGCGCCAAGATCGACTAGCCTTTTGAATACTGATTCCTGTTCGCCAATAGGTTTGTCGCATACTGGATACTCAATGTAGCCGTCAGGGTAGGAGTAACATTCCCAGTATTGTACGTTAACTATTACAAATTTCGATTGCTGTTTAAGAGAGTCTATATCGGATTTTATTGTGTCAAAGTTGAAACTATTTGCGCCGGCTTTGTTCGAGCCTGCTATAGCTCCTCCGTTTGGTGAGTCGGGGTAGTTGTAGGCTAGAAATCCTACTTTCGAACCTTTCTGATCGGCTATATAAGGCTTAGCTGCATCAGCGGTATTAAGGCCGCCCCCTACAGTTGACCAGCCGAGTTCTCGGTACTGATTTATAGTCTGTGTATTAAATTCACTGCCTAAGTCATTATTGTGATTACCGGTAAGCTCAACTAAATCTACACCACTTGCTTTGAGTGTTTCTATAAACCTTGGGTCAGAACAAAATAGGGCATTGTGGTAAGTACATCCCGGCTTAAACGAAACCTCGTTTGACACGTGGGTTATGTCGGCATCGGCCAGAAATGCCCCGATGTCTTTACTGAAATGCAGTGGGTCATTAACACTGTTGAGCTTGCGCAGCATCACACGGGTCAGGGCAGTCACACCGCTCATATTAACCTTGAATATCTCGTCTTTGGAGCTTATCCCGTCTACTTTTAAGTCGTTCAACTGAACGGCTCCGTCGCCTACAATATTTGCTGTCCGAAAAAACGCGCCTTTGTTGAAGCTATCTAAATAATAGTTTTCATCTAGCATCAATAATTTTTGTTGATATCCTAACTCACTGCTCGGAATAATTGCTACGGCGTCATCGGGTAATTCACTTGTCAAGTTATTAATTAGGACTATGTTTGTTGGATCGGTTTGTATAAATTCAACAATTTTTACTCGAACTTGTTCGTTCGTAGATGATAAAAAATACAGTTTAGAATTAGTAAGTTCGGATTTTGAAATTTTTTGTATTGCAGAGTAAAAGTTCGTAACAGGTAAGTATGCACTAATTGCTTTTTGACCTTCCAAAATCTCAGTATTTGTAGCAGCTCTAATTTCAACTGATTTGTTTAAAGGCATAGTCAGAGAGTTTATAGAATCGGTCAACAATGTCTGTTCGCTCGTGGTTACACTTGAGTCGAACTTTAGATTGTTTGCAACCTGTTCTTCGGCGGTAGGTTTGTGCTTGTTAAACGCTACGAATCCACCTATCAAAACCGCGGCTACTACTAAGGCTAAAAAAAGAGGCTTATAGTTCTTTTTGCGGCGTCTAATAGTACCGTAACTTCTGTAATAACTCATCACTTAAGTTTAGCATGCATGAATTAGCTAATAACTTATGGAGATTCCTCCCAGAATATAGCTTCAGGCCAGGATTGCTTTTTTATAAGGAATGGCAATCTTGGCTTCGGCATATAATTTGCTGATCGCAAATTATCGAACCGCCTTCGGCTGGTACGAGTTGTGATTAGCCACCAATAAAAAACCCCAGCTTTCGCTAGGGATTTTTTATTGGTGGCTCCTCCCAGACTCGAACTGGGTGAGGCATGCCTGTGGCATGGCGCAAGGGAGTCCACTCTTGAATACTTGTTTTCAAAGATGTGGCGACGGGGTCGCGCTTGCGTGACCACAAGGCTCTCCTTGTGTCCCATAAATAATAAACCCCGTAAACGTACGGGGTTTGGTGAATTCTGGTGGCTCCTCCCAGACTCGAACTGGGGACACAAGGCTCTTCAGGCCTCTGCTCTACCAACTGAGCTAAAGAGCCGCATTTGATAATATGGATACAAGACAACACTTATTCTACCTTACAGGGGTAAAAATCTCAAATCTAGAATAAAAAAATTGACCCTCTCGGGTCAAAATTGTTTCTGGTGCGCAGGGCGGGACTTGAACCCGCAAGCCTTTTGGGCAAGGGATTTTAAGTCCCTCGTGTATACCAATTCCACCACCCGCGCACGATAAAGTTATTTTAACACTCCCTCGGGCTGACGTACAGCCATATAACTGATACAATGCTTGAGTTATCTTACCAAATGTAAATTAAGATTTACATTTGAAAGTGACAAAACTTTTTTATAATAAAGTCGTACAAATCAGAATTTTTACGACTAAAGATTAAAAAGTTTTGGAACGGCGCCTTGGCCGAGTGGTTAGGCAGAGCTCTGCAAAAGCTCGTACACCGGTTCAAATCCGGTAGGTGCCTCCAATCTAGTTAAATAATTTAGGAGTTTCTAACGTAGTCGAAGGTAAACATTTGTCGTTTTTCGAATGTTAAACCGGTACACGTCTGAATAACCAGTATCGGCGGCCCTTGATAACTCAGTATATTTGCATTGTGCGGTTCTACTATTTCACTCGAGCGAAATCTATAAACAAAATTGCGCCCATCTTCAGCAGTTACAGTAACTTCTTGACCGGCACTTATTTTTGGTAGATCGTATAATACACCCTTTTTGTAATGACCATAAATGTAGGTAATACCTGATTTATTGTTAAGCGGTTGAGTCATGATTCCCCAATTAAGGTTTGTCTTGCTTAAAGTCCAACTTTTATCAGCAGGGTTGTAATTACCAGGTTCCACAGCCAAATCAATATTCGGATTAGTAATTATTAATCTTGCTGGCTTGCCAGACACTAAAGGCTCTTCGTTCGTGGCAACAGTTGCAGGACTGGCAACAACTACATTGCTTGAACTTTGATTATTATTACGGTTATCAAACCACGACTGAATGCCGGTTAAATCTCCGTATAGTAGGGTAGCAATAATAATTAACGGGCCAATGAGAATTTTTAATAATTTTTTATTCTTCATCTTAAAACTACTTTGCTACTTCAAATCTAGTAGGTGAGTTCCATACACATCGTTCGACTGTTGGCTGTCTTAGCGCCTTTATGAATGCATGCACCATAATAAAGCGGAAGATAAAATCTGTCACAATTATGGCTGGCACAAAAAGGATAAGCCTAGGTTTTCTGAGAGCAATCGAAGCCGCAATCAACCAAGCCGAATATCCGAGTGAGAGTAGTAGCAGTGAAATGTGCAGATTTTCTAAGCCAGCCGACCAAATTACATATAGGGTTATTGGTCCGCTAAGTATATAAATAAACCAGTCGAGCATCATTAAAACATAAGCGAAATGAAACTTATCGGCTTTTGTACCTATCTTATGTCCGATAATTCCCTGAAATGTACCCCACATCCAACGAAGGTTCTGCTTGTACCAATCTCTAAAATTAGTTGGATCTTGAAGCCAAGCTTTCGCAGAGCGTGAATATTTTATGGTCCCAAGTTTTAGTCTATGTGTCTCGAGCGTCCAGTATGTATCGTCAACTATATATGGTGTATCTGCACTCAATACTTGGTCAAGAACCTGAGTACGATAAAGCGAGTTCGAGCCTGAAATACAGTTCATAACGTTATATGCGCTCTGGATATATCGTAGGGTTATCTGGTAGTTCCAATAGCTATACGCTCGTGAGGCTAACCACATATTCCATTTTTTACTCTCTGGCCAGTCAGTAATATTTTTACCGACACTAATGGCGCAGTCGTCATCCATAGTTTGTTTAGTTTTAGTTATAAAGTCTTCAGCGATAACTACGTCATCGTCAAGAATCGCAACAGCATCGTATCGCTTACTTAAATTAAAGTGGTTATAAGCGGCGTAAAGAGCAGAGGGCTTTCCGACGTTTTCTTTAAGTTCTAAAACCCAAGCTCCCGCTTTACGAGCAGCTCCTGCAGTATTATCATCACTACCGTCAGAAACTACAAATACACTTCTACCTGTTGCCATTGCTGCAGTGACGGCTTTGGAAATAGTTTTTTCGCCGTTTTTAGAGGCTATTAATATAGCAACGCTTCTAACTGGCTTATACCGACTAGCGGTTTTGTCAGTATTTTTAATCTTTGATTTTAAATACTCATTAACAATAGTAAAAAATAAAATAGTCATAACCGTAACGGTTACGATATGTATAGAATAACTAAAATCTAATATTAAACTGTTCATAATACTTTCCACCTATTTAATTCAAACACAAGCAATATAATAGCATATGATTAGCATAAAAGCAATAAGATTATAAAAAGTCTTTACAATTTACTAAAACAGTGTTACTATCTGTATGTAAATTGGAAGGATAAGATTATGTACGGATCAGTACTAGGTGCTTCTGTATCAGTCGGATCTGTAGCAGTTTTGCCAAACACAAGTGGAAACACTTTGCTTGCAACTATTACAGTCGCTACTCTTACAGCAGGAATTTTAATAACTTTAGTTTCTTTGACTAAAGTTATGTCTGCAAAATACTTTGCAAACTACGTTCACTGCAAACTAATAAAACAACCGCAAATGCGGTTGTTTTATTTTTGTATGAACCTAACTTCTAGTCGTTGAGGTATTAGCCTGGATTAAGTTTACATTACGCTATTAGCGTAGCATTTTTTGATGCCGTAACTAGATTAGCTTGCCGGCTGGTCTTGAATTCTAACTTTGGTGCCGTATTGGAAGAAGGTACTGTCGTATTGATCCAAGAACCATTTAGGCGTGTGTACACAGCCGTGGCTGGCGTAACCTCCGTTATAAGAGCTCTCCGCAGCATATCCATTTATTAGTACAGGAATGCTTTTATTATTCTCGTCTTTATACTGGCTGTACTGCACACGCCAGTGGAATGCTTGTCCGCCGTTAAATTTATGAGGGTCACCCATCAAGCCAGAGGTATTGGCATCATATAGCTGCCTTACGCCAGGCTTCCAAGTTTTAGTAGTTACGCCGTAAGCGTGGTTGTCGACTTGCTCGGAAGCCTCGGTAGGAAAGGTCTCATCATAAATGTAGTGGGTGGTTGTATTTCTAGTTCGGTTTCCTAGTGTTCCAGTGTTAACAGTTACAGATGCTACAAGAAGTTTGTTTTGATATAGCTCGAGCTTGTTCACCCCATTAACTTGATGTACCAAGATGCATTTCGCTGTCGAATTAGTGCACAGTGCTCGATCAGCAGCATTGTCATCGACTGTCGGAGAAGAGCAGTAAATAGAGGTACCGCTTGCAAGCTTAGGCCAAGTCTGTGATGGGCCGATTATACCGTCAGCGTATAAGCCATTGGCTTTCTGGAAATTAACTGTTGCCGTGTGGGTCATATTGCCGAAGATGCCGTCTGCAGGCCCTGCATTACAACGATAAGCGTTAAGTCGCTCCTGCGCTAACCTTACACACTCACCGGTTGAACCTTGCTTAACTGTAGTTGTGTAGCAGTCAATAGCCCGTGCCGGTAACTTGATAGAGCCAAAACATAGCACCATAAGTCCTATAAGTGCACCTAGTTTAACTGAATTTTTCATAAAATCTCCCAATTTATAAGCCTATTATACAACTTTGTTAAATATTTAAAAGTAAATTATTGTCTCAACTCGTTCTTTCCGATATAATCAATCTGTTCCGCGATAATAATAGTTACCTATATAAAGGCGCCAGTAGTGCCTAGCAAACTTGTTTTTCAATCAAGAAATCTCGAGGTCGCTGAAAGTGAGCGCGGAACGTGACCTATCCTTGCCAGGCCAAGGTTGCGAAATAAAATTGCACGTTAATATTTAATAGGTGCCCGCAGCTCCTCGTTCAAAGAGTTGATTCTTTGAACGAAACGAGCGAGAAACTTAGTTTCAATGATTGCTTACAAAAAGTAACTTCTTTTGTAAGCATAAAAGAATCCAAGTTTCGAGCGGGTGTAGCTCAGTTGTTTAGAGCGCTTCCTTGCCAAGGAAGAGGTCGAGAGTTAGAGTCTCTTCACCCGCACCATTCGCAACTTAAAGCCCGTTTAGGGCTCTTTTTTATCTGTTAATTTCGAGTTTTAACGTCTCTTATTCTTGGGGAATAGAGACGATATGAAAAAACTAGAAAGCAAGGCAGTTAACAGAGGAGTAGTTTATTGATAGGCTAGGTTTTAATTTCTGTTATGCTAGCTATATGAAAATAGTATTTCTAGATAGAGATGGCACGATTATTCAAGACCCACTTGACGAGCGTGTAGATAAAATAGAGAAAATTGAGCTCTTTCCTGACAGTATAGAAGCTCTCAAGTATCTTGCTGATAATGATATTGGCGTGGTACTCATAACAAACCAAGCTGGGATTAGTGAAGGCCGTATAACCGAGGATGAATTTTGGTCTATTCATAACGAAGTATTACGCCAGCTTTCTGCTAGTGGCATAAAGTTTATAAAGACATATATGAATGGTGAAGCTGCTGGTCCTGACGCAACAGAATGGCGTAAACCCGGTCCAAAGATGCTACTTCAAGCAGCCGACGACTTAAACCTTAACTTAAAAGATATTTATATGGTGGGCGACAATGAGTCTGATATCCAAGCAGGAATTAACGCTGGGTGCAAAGGTAGTATTCTGGTGAAGACAGCACGTAACAAAGTCGTTGAATCACCCGAAGCTACCTATTCTGCTCCAAATCTATCAGACGCCGTACAGTACATAGTTTCAAACAGCTAAACATAGGAACGCAGGTGTTTACTGATTCTGGCTCAGTCTAGGTCGTAGTGGTCTACGTAAGTCACTGACTAAGTAACGCCAAGCATTTCACTCTTAGTATACCTATGATAGCCCATCAAATCGTCACCATTATTAGGTAATAATTGAATAAATGTAGGGCCATCGTCAGCCATAATCAAAAAGATTACTTCCCTAAACGGAAAGTCAATTCTGTTCAGCCACCTCATTACTTCTTCAAGGTCAACATTCATTAAGTTACCCCTATAGTGAATCAAGAGCGTCGTTTCCGTTTTTGCGTACTGCGTTCTCCACTTTTCAAGAGCTACTATTAAGTCAGAGGTCGCTGTTGTACTCCCCTTGGTAGGAAAGTAGCGTTTATGTTGCACTGGGTATACATCTGCTGGTTGAGTGTTCTTGTTTATAAAAGCATAATCCATTGGTGTGTCCTGTGCAGCATTTGCTCCCAGAAACCCTTCTAGTTCGCCGTAACTCAAAGTGCTACCAATCTTTTTAAGTAACTCCGCTTGCTTTGAGTCTTTTGGTTCAAAGTAAATAAAATAGTCTTTCCAACCTAATTCCTTCTCCATTATCAAGCGATGTGTTACGGCTGCTCCAATTTCTTCGGCAATAGTCGTTTCGTCAGTCGCTCGCTTCAAGTACTCAATAAGGTCACTAGGTCTAAAGCAAAGTGCAGGATTGATTTTCAGCATGTATTCATTATATTGAACTAGCCAAAATACACCCATTAAATCAATGTAGGAATACAGGTGCTTGTTCGCTTTAATCTAGTTTTCGTAAATCTCTAAGAAGTAACGTTTTACTTTCGTAGCTAACGGCGCACCACGCTGAAACCAATGGAGACGGATAAAACCGTCTTTTTTGATACAATTTGAATATGGCAACACAGAAACCTAAGAAACAAGAAGTTATAGATGGCTTCACAATTAAATAC
>JALYSF010000013.1 GCA_030854905.1 bacterium | reverse complement strand
CTAATGTGGCGCTTTTAATTTCATGGCCGGCAAGTTTAGTATTGCGGGCAATCTTAGACGTCAGTGTTCTTTTTGCAAAAGTACCTTACGCAAGCGTAATTACATACTTACCGCTGGCAGGAATGTTAGGGTTTTACACAGCGTTAATAGTAATAATTATCTTACTAAAAAAGTTCAGAACTAACTCAACAGAGGTCATGGTAAAATAGAACAAAGTAGTCCGTACTACTTAGTGAGAAGTGCGTAGTATGAGCAAAGCGAACCAGTACTTTAGTACTGGCTTTAGGTAGGGGAAGATGAAACTCGAATTTAATTCGAGTAAATCTGGGGGAGCGGGTTCCCCCTAGGAGGAGTAATTATGAGTGGACACAGCAAATGGGCAACAATCAAACGAGCTAAAGGCGCCAACGACGCTAAACGCGGCGCTGTATTTACAAAACTTGGCAATCTGATTGCGATTGCAGCTCGAGGCGGAATAGATCCGGCAACTAATTCTTCACTTGCTATGGCAATCGAAAAAGCCAAACAGGCTAACATGCCCCTCAGTAACATCGAGCGGGCAATCGCCAGAGTTGCAGACAAATCCGCTGCTCAACTTATTGAAGTAATGTATGAAGGCTATGGTCCTGGCGGCACAGCCATCTTAGTGGAGTGTGCGACCGACAACATTAATCGGACGTATCCAGAAGTAAGAAATGCTTTTAATAAGCACGGCGGTAACATGGCCGAAAAAGGCGCGGTTGCTTTTCAGTTTGAACGAAAGGGAAGTATTCGAGTTAAGGGAATTGGTGAAGAGGTATTATTACAAGTTTTGGATGCAGGCGCAGAAGATGCGCTCGAACACGACGGGGAAACGATAGTCACTACTGACCCAAAAGAGCTTGCAAAAGTTCGTGATGCCATAAAGCAGCAGGGGCTAGAGGTCACTGAATCCGAACTAACTTATCAGCCAAACAGTACGGTCGAAATAAATGATGGAACAGTGGAATCTAAGTTGATGCGCCTGATGGATGCTCTTGAAGATTTGGACGACGTCGTTAACACTCACACCAACTTGGCATGAGACTATTTCTTTCTTCTTATAGGGTAGGCAATAATCCCAATAAACTTGTCGAGCTCGTTGGTAATAATAAGCGAGTTGCTATGATAGCTAATGCACAAGATTACAAATCATCTGTTGAACGAAACGAAAAAGTTGCAGCGGAGTTGGAAGATTTAAATGCGTTAGGTTTTGAAGCGTTTGAAGTAGATTTAAGACAATTTTTTGACAGCATTATAACTCTTAACGATCTGAGGGACTGTGGACTAGTGTGGGTACGAGGCGGAAATGTTTTCGTACTTCGTTTAGCTATGAAACTTAGTGGTTTCGACCAACTGCTTCACGACTGTTTAGAGAATGACAAATTCGTTTATGGAGGATTTAGCGCTGGTGGGTGCGTATTGTCGCCATCATTGAAAGGATTTGATATAGTTGACGATGCCTCCCTGACGAAATCTAGTTACGGGCTTATGGCAGACTATTCTGGGTTAGGATTACTTGATTACCATTTTGAGCCGCATTACAAATCAGACCATCCAGAAAGTGTTGATATTGATAAAGAAATCGCAAAACTTAAAAAAATGGGTCTACCATATAAAACGTTACGAGACGGCGAAGCTATTTTAATAAATGGTAAAAAAGAAGAACTATTGAAATGAGGATTCTAGGGATTGATCCTGGTAGTGGGATAATCGGTTTTGGTTTAATTGAACTTACAAAAGGAAGGCCAAAGCTTGTAGATGCAGGTGTTATCAGGACAACTATTGGCGAAGATCCGGCGTTGCGCCTAAAAGATCTTTATGAATCTCTGAGTGAGCTCATTGCTGAATTTAAGCCAGACGAAGCATCAGTAGAGAGTTTATTTTTTGCACAAAACGTAACTACTGCTATGGCTGTTAGTCAGGCTAGGGGAGTCATACTTCTATGCTTAGCACAGGCTGAAATAGTGATTTATGAATATACGCCTTTACAAATAAAAATGGCAATGACTGGTTATGGTCGCGCCACCAAATCTCAAATTCAGGAAATGGTACGTGTTCAGCTAAATCTGAAGACTAAGCCGAAGCCCGATGACTGTGCCGATGCTCTTGCCGCCGCACTTACTCACTCGGCATCTCGTATCTTATCTTAGGAGGGGTTTACCGCATTCTGCGGCCCCGAAACTACGTCTCTCAAAACAAGTTTTGAAGAGTAGTTTTCCTTGCTAACTGCCACAGGCAGTTCTCACCCTCCGTTTTTGATCGAAATTAATTCGATCTTACAAACTCCACCCTCTAAAGCTCGGCTATCGCCTCGTTCGCTCCGCTCATCTTATCTTATAACTTAACCTCTGGTATACTAAAAATATAAATTGAGGGGAGTTTTTATGTATTGGATTCTAGGAATTGTATTGGCAGTGTTACTGCTGAGCGGGCTGTATACAGTTAAACAACAGACTGCCGCGATAATCGAGAGATTCGGAAAGTTTAAAAAAGCTTCTTCTGCTGGTTTGAATATTAAGATTCCTTTGATAGATCGGATTGCCGGACGACTATCGCTACGCATACAGCAGCTAGATGTTCGAGTGGAGACCAAAACCAAAGACAACGTGTTCGTATTTGTAGTAGTTAGCGTCCAATACAATGTCTTGCCGGCCAAAGTTGTAGACGCATTTTACAGACTGCAAAATCCACAGGCACAGATTACGTCTTTCGTTTTTGATACCGTTCGCGCGCGCGTACCTAATACCAACTTAGATGAGCTGTTCCAAATGAAAGACGACATAGCGATGGCCGTTAAAACTGAGCTCGACCAGGTAATGGACGACTTTGGTTATGGAATTGTCAAAGCTCTTGTCACCGATATAGATCCTGACGCTAAAGTTAAGGAGAGTATGAACGAAATCAATGCAGCACAGCGTTTGCGCGTCGCAGCAGTTGAGCAGGCCGAGGCCGACAAGATCCGTGTCGTCAAAGCGGCCGAGGGTGAAGCGGAAAGCAAAGCATTGCAAGGCCAGGGTATAGCAGACCAACGCCGAGCGATTATTACAGGGCTTAAGGATTCGGTAAGAGATTTCGCCCAAACTGTAGAAGGTGCAGGCGCACAAGATGTTATGAATTTGGTTATGATGACTCAGTATTTTGACACCATTAAAGATATTGGAGTTTCTAGTAAGTCGAACACAATCATGATTCCTCATAGCCCTGCGGGCATGAACGATCTCACTGAGCAAATGCGAAACGCCATGATTACTGCCGGCGAAGTTACAAAGCACCATAAAAATACAAACCATACGGCTGCTTAAATGATCGCAACCCTTACCGGTAGGATATCCGAAACCAATAATGGACTTATTGTTGTCGATGTTAGCGGTGTAGGTTATGGAGTGCGAGTGAGCCTTAATGATCTAGCCCAATTGGGAGTCGGTAGTGATAGCAAGTTGTACGTATATGAGCATATAAGAGAAGATTCACATGACCTTTTCGGATTTGTCAGCTCCAGCTCTAAATTGCTATTCGAGCAGCTAATAAGCGTAAAAAATGTCGGCCCTAAGGTTGCTTTGGCACTACTTGATATTGGTAGCGAAAGTGACTTACGCTTAGCAATTGCCAGCGGTGACGTGAAAATGCTGCAGTCCGCAAAAGGTGTAGGAAAACGTGCAGCCGAACAGGTTGTTGTTGAGCTTCGAGACAAAGTAGGTTTACCAAGCGGCGAGGGCGCTGATAATGTTGTGGGACGGGCAGGCATAGGAAAAATGGATGAGGCGGCGCAGGGCTTAGTAGCCTTGGGTTACAGCGAAGCCGACGCGCTTAGTGCCTTATCCGGAGTAGATGAGATCCTTCCAACTGAAGAGAGAATAAAACAGGCTCTAAGGGTAAGAAAATGAATGATTTTGATATTGAAAAAATCATACGAGAATATATAGATAAGACTCTTCATATGTCGCTCGCAACGGTTTCAGGGAATAAGCCCTGGGTTTGTGAAGTTCACTTTGCCTACGACGAAAAGCTTAACCTTTATTGGCGTTCCAAAAAAGACCGCCGACATAGTCAGGAAATTGCTTCTAACTCCAATGTTGCCGGAAATATTGTTCAGCAGCACGAGGTCGAACAATACCCTCAGGCTATTTACTTTGAGGGCGTGTCTGAAATAGTCGAAGATGAATCCGAGATTGCTGAGATGGCCGGACTGTTCATAAAAAGAGGGTTAGGCGATAAGAGCATTGTTGATGAAGCTAAGAGGGACGAGGGTCACAAGTTCTATAAAGTGAAGGTGACCAATTGGTATGCTTTCGGAAAATTTGGCGGAGTAGAGGGACAAAAATACAGTCTTCCTTGGAGTAGTAAATAATGGCGATTGAACGGATTGTGGGCTCCAGTGCCGATGAAAATGAAACTCCTGAAGAACAAAAAATCGAGAATGTTTTAAGACCTAAAAGTTTCAATGAATATGTCGGCCAAGACAGAATTAAAAATAATCTTAAGTTAGCAATTGAAGCTGCCTTAAAACGTGTTGAACCATTAGACCATATTTTGTTATACGGACCTCCGGGGCTTGGCAAGACTACACTGGCTAGCATTATTGCAAATGAAATGGGTGCACAAATTCGTGTGACTAGCGGTCCGGCGATAGAGAGAGCGGGGGATTTGGCCAGCTTACTTACGAATCTTCAAGATGGAGATGTGTTATTTATAGATGAAATTCACAGGCTAAATCGTTCTGTCGAAGAGGTGCTTTATAGCGCGATGGAGGATTACGCGATAGATATTATGCTCGGTAAAGGTCCAAGTGCTAGAAGCTTAAGGCTAGATATACCCAAGTTTACGCTTATCGGTGCTACTACCCGAACTGGAGCCCTCGCCGCACCTTTAAGAGATCGCTTCGGTATGCTACACCGTCTTGAGTTTTATAAGCCTAACGAAATCTCTCAGATAGTTAACCGATCAGCTGGCTTACTTGGAAGCCAGATAAAAGGTGACGCAGCCGAACTTTTGAGCCATAGATCTAGGTTGACTCCTCGAATTGCAAATCGCCTTTTAAAGCGTGTACGAGATTATGCTGATGTCAATGGAGACGGAATTATTGACACAAAGATTACTACAGACGCATTAGGACTTCTAGAGATTGATGAGCTTGGGCTTGACCCGGCAGACCGCCTATTGCTGAGTGCGATAATAGACAATCATGGAGGTGGCCCTGTCGGATTGAATACCTTATCTGCCGTGCTAGGTGACGAAATGACAACCATTGAAGATTTTTATGAACCATATCTAATGCAAATTGGCCTACTAGAGAGGACACCGCGTGGGCGCAAAGTCACCGCCAAAGCCTACAAGCACTTGGGAAAAGACAAATCAAAAAACAATTCGCAAAGCAGCTTACTATAGCTATAATAAGCATAAGATGAGGCAACAAAGACGCATACAACTAATGGCTTCGGCTAGAAATAGACAATCTCAACAGAACGACGAGGAAGCACAACAGACTACCGAAAGTGCCGATAGCGTAGGCTTGCCGCCACAATATCAAGAGCAGATACAACAATACTCAAATTCGCCTGCTTCTAGAAAACCTATGATAGCTAAGCAAGGTGGGCTCGAGGCATCTCACCGCACAGAAGCCAGTCGACATTTAAGCGTAACAGGTAGAAAATTCTTCGATCTGATTGAGTTTGATGAACAAGAGGACTTAGTACTGGAGATTAGAAAGCACCCCTTTGGTTTGTTTTTTATATGGGCTATTGGAATTATCGTTACAATAATTTTACTATTTGTTCCGGTAGCAATAGCTGCATTCCTATCCTCATCATCTAGTATTACCGGCGTTGGCAATACCGCTGCCATACAAAGTATCCTGCTTATCATAGGAATAGTTCTGGGAATCGCAGGAATAGGAGTCACAATAATAAATACGGTGCTTTACAAAAACAATGTGATTTACATCACCAGCGAGAAAATAGCCCAAGTAGTTTACCTAAGCTTGTTTAATAGAAAAATATCACAGCTAAGTATCGGTGACTTACAAGATGTTACGGTGCGCCAAAATGGTATTTTCCCGAGAGCATTTAATTTCGGGACATTAACAATAGAAACCTCCGGTGAGCAACAGAACTATGAATTCAACTATGTACCTGCTCCTTATGAAAGCGCAAAGATGATAGTTGGAGCTCACGAAGAAAATCTAAAACAGTACGGAAACTAGCAGAATTTAGAGGGGGAGCCCGCTCCCCCAAACTTGCTCGGAGTGAATCCGAGCTGCGTTTACCCCCACCTAAAGCCGGCTTATGAAGCCGGTTCGCTGCGCTCATAGTAGTAAATCACGTGTTGAGCGAAGCGAACAAGCCGAAAGGCGTACTTTAGGTGGGGGAGATTGAAGTTCGAACTTGTTTCGAACGAAATTGGGGGAGCAGGCTCCCCCTTTACTCTGTAAAGGGGTTGGTGCGGTTATCAGGTAGTAGCTCGTCAACCGTAACGTCTACGTCATTAGTAGTCTGCTTCAGTTCTTCGGCAAACTTGTAGTCTATAGTCTTAAAGTTGCTTAAGGTAGACTTTTTTTCTTCGTAGGTAGCTTCGTCTCGTGAAGGAGCCAAATATGATTGCGACTTTATAATTGTATATCCGATTGCACCAGCTACTAAAACAAAAACCAGTATAAACTTATAACGAACGATTAGAACAGAATAATTTCTAAAACTGTCTACGATTTTCTTTGGTGGGCTTGATAATAACTTCATAATTTATACCTTATGGTTTCAAATAAGTTTTTACGGCTAATGATAACGAATCAACTGTATTTGGGTTTAGCGTACTAGGTGTAATCTGAAGGTTGTCGATTGTAATTAGACGCTTATTACTTTCAAGTTCGCTGAAGAAAACGATAAGTTGCTGGTAAGGAATATTTTTGAGCTGGATAGTAAAGGGATATTCGTACAGTCCAGTAATTTCTTTGCTTTTTATGGCGCCTGAAAGCGAGTCCGGAGCGGCGCTACCTGAGAAAGAGATGTTTTGGATGTTACGCGTTGGTATGCCTGCCTGAGTTGTTGCCGTAAACAGAAAATCTGCAACTAGGTCTGATTGTTTCTTTTCTGTCGGGAGTACCTGATTAGTTAATTCTCTTAACGAAGCTAAATCTTCAGGATCTCCGGTAGCGCTTTTTATCTTCTGGATAACGTCGAACTGAGCATCACGCTCGGCTTTTAATTTAGCAAGTTCTCTAGACTGGCTGCTCAAAAACTTATCACCATAATAAATAACGCCAATGCCGCCACCAATACTCAAAATAAGTACTAATGCCATAACTAAAAAGAATTTTTTTGCCGTCATTGGGTTGCTCCCCCCGCTGAAGAGGCGGGCTTCTTTTCTTGTCCTTCAAATGACACAGCTATCGACGTGGAGTATTCATAAGTAGTGGTTGGTGTAGCAGCGTCACTAGTTTCGTTAGTAACGTTCAAAATATCTGCTGAACTGAAAATTGGTGAATTGACCAAGTTAATTCTTACTATAGAAGCCAGTTCCTGGCTTTTAAGCTTAAACGAAAGCTGTAAAGGTTGGTCTTTTTTGCCAGTAAGTGAAAGACTAGTCAATATTGCCCCTGGAGGAATTATGCTACCGATCTGAGGAACGATTTCAGAAAACTGCACTTCATCCTGCTGAAGTTTCTTTATTGTATCCAGTTGCTTGGCCGTCTGATCTATTTGCTGTTGTGCCGTCTCAAGGCTTTTTATTTCGTTATTGTTACTCGATATCTCAGAATTAACACGTTTTTCTTCGTTATTAAGCTGCTGGAAAGAGAACAATATTATGACCCCACAGACAACAGCCAGTAGCATAATCGCTGCTGAAGCAGCAACCAAGACTTTGTTTAGACGTCCAAATCGTCTTTCAGATTTTGTGGCTGGAGGAAGTAAATTGATCATTGTCGCAAATCCTTCGGGTTAGCTAGACTTAAGCCACCGGCGGTCGTAAAGAGTGTTGTTTCTAATTCGTGCGGCGGTTGTAATCTACCAAAAGTAAGGTTGCTCCAAGGCGCACAAAGCCTCGCCGGAACTCTAGTGTGGTTAGTGATATAAGTAGAGAGTCCTGGTAGATTAGCACCGCCACCCAATACTATAATTTGGCCTATTTGCTTATCTGACCCAGACCGTTCTGCATAATAACGTATTACTTTTTTTATCTCGTTAATTAATTTGCTCAGTTCAGGTTCAACTGCATCAAGTATTTCAGCCTGCTTCTTGCTTTTCTCGAGACCATAACGGGTTTTGACGCTATGCGCCTGCTCAATAGTCAGGCCAAGTTTATTGGCAATTTGTTTAGTAACGTTTTCGCCGCTACAGTTTACGGTACCAGTAACTCGGACGGTATTATAATCAAAAACAGATAAATCACATGCAGTTGAACCGAAATCTACTATTAAAGTGCCAACATCATGAGCTTCTGCGTGCGCGACCATTCTGCTAACAGCAGATATATTTGACTCAACCAAGGCCACCTCTAGGCCTAATGCATCGAAGACACCTAAATAAGAGTCGATAATATCTTTTTGACAGGCAATTAGCTGTAATTCTTGGGCGCCGTCCTCGGCAACACTTGTGACGTTGTAGTCGTAGTAAAGGTCGTCGATAGGAACAGGTATCGATTGCTCCGCCTCTAGTCTTATAGCGGCAGCAACATCTTTGTTATCCATCTTTGGCAGTGACATAACGCGGCTAAAACTATTGGCGTTAGGTAACGATACGCCAACACGGGTGGTAGTTAGATTACCCACTAGCTCTTTAGTAAAAAGGTCGTACGCTCTTTTGATAATAATCTCAGGATTTGTAATGATGCCGTTATTTATGGCACTAGGGTCAAAAGTAATTGAGCCGTAACCCGTGACTTTAGGTTTTTTGCCAGTCTGATCAATGCCCATAACTTTAATTGAACTGCGGCCGATGTCGAACCCAAATACTGGCTGATCTTTATAAAACAGAGGCATTATTTATCTTATCCCACATTGTAATTAGCTTAAGCATTTAATAGGTATAGTATACTTCAGAACTTCAATAAAAGCATATTTATTAAGGGAGAGCTCTGCTCTCCCGATTTTCGTTCGGAGTAAATCCGAACTTCAATTACCCTCTCGCTAAAGGCTGCGCGTTGCACAACTTTCGCTTCGCTCATAAGTTACTCGTTAAGCGATTAGAGGTTGAAAACGCAGTCATAATTAAGTTTTATTAAAACTGGAGGAGCAGAGCCCCTACTACTGAAATACACGGAGATAGCCGCGTTTGACCCATGTGATATTTAGGTTGGTGCTTCCTGGAACAGAAGCGGTAAAGTTGATAACGGCATTACTGCCCAATACGATTGATTGTCCTGCGATTGCCCCAAGTTCACCATTGTTTGAAACATTTACTCGTGACCACCTTGCATAAAGAATACTGTTAGGCGCTGTTGCGTTGTTCGATAAGTTGATAGTAGTAACATCTTGACCTGTTTTGAGTGCAGTGCCGCTAACATTATTACAGTCGGGTGAGCAGCCGGTGTCTCCACTCCAATAGCTGATAATGAAAACGCCAGTGCCAGTATTATTGGGAAGTACTTGAGTGTTATTGCCGCTAACAAATCCGTTAGACCCATCTATCATAAAAGTTGGTCGAGTCAAACCCAATCCATCACTAACTTTTATTATAGAATTATTGCCGAATGTTATGTTGCCAGTTAACCACACGTTACCGCTTAGAGTGACAACGCAGTTATTGCCTAGGTTTATGTTACCGGTAATTTTAATATTGGCAGGCCAAGTTTTCGTCTGATTATTGCCGCAAGATATTGTAGAATGACTCGATGCATAAGTAGCTGTAACTGCAGCTTTTTGCGCGTTTCTGTCGTAATCTGGTAGTACATACGGGGCCACAGTTTGATTTGGTATTAATCCCGGCCTAGACATATTAGTACTAGTGGTTTGATTTGTCGCTCTTACATCTGCGTAGATTGGACCATTAGCAGTAATCGGTTGACCATTTTCGCCGCTGGCACAAACTCGGGGGTATGTACCATTTGCTGGGTTTGGGCAGTTCGTATGAGCTACTCTTAAGTTTACGGCGTTCTCAAGGGCGGTAGTAGAGAGTCCAATCTGAGCATTGTTGCCTACATTAACTGTTCCGTTTACTACGACATCACCTCCGGTAATCTTAGAGTTGTTGTTCAAAGTTAATCCACCAACACCAGACACTACAGAGGTAAGGCCCAAACCGTTTGTAACTGCTTTTACGTCTAGTTCGTATTTTCGAATAACTTTAGGAGTAGTTGCAGTAGCGGGTATATAAACGCGGCCCGTTGTAGCAAGTGTTTTGTCTTTTGTAGTTGCTCCGTCTATGACATCAGTTTGATAAGTTGTTTTCATCTTACCATCATCATATAGTGTAATTTCTGCTAAGTTACCTAAGCCGTCCCTCGTCCCCGTCCAAGTCTGATCTGCGTTAAGTGATTGGATCCCCGCGTCTAAACCGGCATCAGCTACGAACTGGGCGTTTTGACGCGATGCCTCGCGACTTGCGGCTTGCTGGACAGAAATGGATAGACTAAGAACATACAGTGAGATGGTAACTATAAACATTACGCTAATAAGTATTGTAGGTACTATAAATCCAGGCTTCTTATATTTCATTAATAATTCCTCAGAGTTGTTCTTATTGTATTATCGAATGCTATGTCTTGACCGTATATACGCCTTTTCATTCGCAGAGTAATTGATATTGAGCGAGTATCTGCTGCAAGGGTGGTAGTTTGGTTATTTATGTCGTAAAACACGAATGTCAGGTTTTCTAGGTATTCACTAAGAATAATATCTGAAGGGCAGGTCGGGCTGGCAACTGCTTCTGGGCAAGAAGTAGTTAGCGAATTGCCAAGCGCCTGAGTGTTCTGGATTGTTCGCCTAGCCATAATACTTCCATTCCCGAAATATATTACTTCATTTTCATACGGCATACTGTCTAAAGGGTCATAAATAATCTGCCTATTGGCATCGTATGCCGGACTAGCAATGATTACTACATTATTAGGATCACTCGTCTGCCAGCCACCTGTTGGTGCATTGGCGTCAGCCAAGATATTAGTGTTGCGTATCGAGTTCGCCGTACGAATATCTTCGACTAGTCTTCGGAGGACTGATTGTGACTCGACCGCCATCTCCGCAATAGCTTGCTGCCTTAGTATATCTGCATAAAAGTATATTGTTACAGTGAACATTACTACTGTCAAAATGCTCGCCACAGCTAGCGAAACCATTAACTCAGGTATTGTAAATCCAAGCTTTTTGCTCATTGACCTACTCCCAGCTCACCGACCAGTGTCTGATATTTAAGTGTGTGGTCACCTCGTCGGTTATGAAAATTAACTGTAATCGTTACTTTCTTCAAACCACCAGTGGGAGCTTCGATAGTATAATTAGCACTTTTAGGCGAGCCGATTGTTTGCGGAAGAGTAGTGGTGAAATCGGTCGTTCCGGCGTTAAGACTGTTGAAGCCAAGACTACGTAGTTCTTCGATTTTATTTTCGGCTGCAATATTTACTATAGCTAAATCCTTAGCGTTATCATTCGCGGCTGCAATAGAATTGAGCATATTTATGATCGCCGGTATTAGTATCGCAAACAGCGCAATACCCAGTAGCAACTCGACTAAAGTAAACCCGCTACTGTCTCTGCTAAATATTTTCATAATGCTTAAGTTTAAGTATATATCAAATCCACTTTAAACTTAAAAACCCACCTGATTAAGGTGGGTTTTTAACGAGACGCTAATTTTAGTTTAGGCTCTTTTTGACGAACGGATTGTCTGATGGCTGAGTAGGCTTCTCTATAAATGCACGAAGCTCGTAGTTGTCGCAGAATGCACCAACCGTGCTAGCTGCGTTATCGCAGTTGTAAGCAGCGTACTGGTATTCACCACCGTTACTGTTTCCAGTGTTGTTGGCTGCAACAGCTCCTGTTGAGAAGTTCATTCGCATATCTACGCTGTCTGCATCCTTTACAGAACCTTCATCCATTCCAGGAAATAGTGCTACGGTTATGACTTCGTTAGGGTAGCCGCCCTTTTCGTTATAGAACTCTTCTAGCTTTCCATGTACGTTATTCAAGTCAGTGCGTCGTTGAGTGTCACGAGCCTTGGCTTGTGCGCCTTGGAAGTTGTTAAGTACCAGTAGTGCCAAAATGGCTATTATGGCAATGACAATCAAAAGTTCGATGATTGTAAAGCCTTGTTTTAAAGTTTGCTTGGTTTTGAGCATGGGAGCCCACCTCCGTAGTTATTTTATTTAGTGTACAAAGATAACTATAAGCAAACCTTTAGCGCTTTGCAAGACTTTTAGCTAATAAGGAGATTTTTAACACTGAAATTATGAGCAAAGCGAACTGATGCTTTAGCATCAGCTTTAGCGGGTGGAGCCGCCAGTCCGAATTTATTTCGGACCAGGCAGGAGGGCAGAGCCCCCCTTTATGAACTACTAAATTTGGTTAGAAAGATTAGATATGGGTCCGATCACAGAGGCTGCGATCAACCCAACCATAGCGCCCATGACAACTATCATTATCGGCTCTAAAATCGAACTCAGGCCATCCACTGCGGCGTCAACCTCTTCCTCGTAAAAATCTGCCACTTTGAGCAGCACGGTGTCTGTCTGACCGGTTTCTTCACCAATGGCTAACATCTGGGCTACTATAGGCGGAAAAACTTTACTACGACTAAGTGGTTCTGAAAATTGTTTTCCGTTTGCAACTTCTTTGGCTGCACTCATCAACTCTTCTTCTATAACGCTGTTGCCGATGGCTTTGGCTGTGATTTCTATCGAGTCCAAAACTGTTACGCCGGCGGTCATAAGGCTAGCAAATATACGAGAGAATCTAGCCACGGCAATTTTTATGATTATCGATCTGACTGCGGGGATTTTTAGTAAAGTTTTGTCGCGAGTTCGTCGGCCGTTAGGAGTGCGTAGGTATCTACCGAGTAGGAAACTACCTATCACGACGACACTGATATGTATAAACCAATATTTTGTTAGAAAATTACTAATGCTAAGCATAATTTTGGTCATAACTGGCAGTTCGCCGCCATTTGTTAGGTCTTGAATAATTGTTCCAATTTTTGGCACAGCTACCGTCATCAAACCTATAAACACCATCAATGTGATACCGATTAGAACTGTCGGGTACATCATAGCGCTCTTGAACTTAGCCCTGATTCGGGCATCTTTTTCCTGTTGAAGCGCCAATTTTTTCAGGATTTCATCTAAGATACCTCCGGCTTCTCCTGCGGCGATCATATTAACATAAATCGGAGAGAAAACGCTGGGGTGTTTTGCCAGTGCGTTTGCAAAAGTTGTACCACTCTCTACTTCCTTACTAATCTCAACTAAATGTTTTTTGAACTCCTGATTATCTGTCTGTCCTTGTAATGTAGCGAGGCTTCTAACGAGCGGCACTCCAGCATTTATCATTGTTGCCAGCTGCCTCGTAAACATAACTAAATCTTTTAGCTTCACTTTTTTGCCTATGCCTAAAGAAAAGCCTTTGCTAGTCGAGGCCTTCTTGACCATCAAAGGCCTGAGACCCTGTCTGGTTAGTAGGGCTGTTAGCGCTGCCTCACTGGCTGATTCCACTGTTCCGCTATGCTGTTTGCCATTTTTGCCAACTGCTGTGTATGTAAATTTCGCCATCTTTTATTCTCTGGTCACTCTCAGAATTTCTTCGATAGTTGTCATGCCGATCATGGCTTTTATGAGGCCATCTAGCTGCATAGTTAACATGCCTTCTTTGATTGACATGTTCTGAATTTCCTCACTCGTGCCACTGCTTACAATTAGTTTTTGAACATCGGTTGAGTTTTTGAGTACTTCATAAATGCCCATACGTCCTTTATATCCAGTTTTTTCTGCCCGCAGGTTGGACTTTGGTCGGTATAAAATAACTTTGTCTGTTTTTGGCCTTTCGAAAGTTGCTTGTGCAGACTGCATCAGCGTAATAATTCTATCCCAATCTTGCTTGGTCTTGATGCCGAATACTCTTTCAATTTCTTTGAGCTCTGACGTGCTCGGTTCGTAGCTTTCGCTATCTTCGGCTACTAATCGTCGGACAAGGCGCTGTCCAATCACAACTCTTACAACGCTTGCGATCAGGAATGGTTCGATGCTCATGTCAAGTAACCTAGGAAGACAAGTCGCAGCGTTGTTGGTGTGAAGTGTGCTGAAAACAAGATGGCCTGTCAGAGCAGCCTGAACTCCGAGACCGGCAGTCTCGCCGTCACGTATCTCACCTACCATAATAATGTTCGGGTCCTGCCTTAGTAGCGCTCTAAGTCCCGCTGCGAACGTCATGCCGGCAACAGGGTTAACCTGCGTCTGGTTAACGCCTTCGAGTTTGTACTCAACCGGATCTTCAATTGTCGAAATATTTATATCAGGCTTATTGAGAATATGTAGAACGCTGTGGAGAGTTGTTGATTTACCAGAGCCAGTTGGGCCGGTAACGAGAATCATACCGTGTGGTTGCTTGCTAGCGTCGTTAATATCAGATAAGGCCTTGCCCCAAAAGCCAAGTTTTTCTAAGCTAAGCGGTTCGCTAGATTCATCCAGCACACGCATTACAACTTTTTCGCCCTCGGCAATTGGCAGTGTAGAGACACGGAAAGCAAAAATACGTCCGTTCATATTTATCTTAAACCGTCCGTCTTGAGGTGCACGTCGTTCGTCAATCTTAAGGTTTGCAAGAATTTTGACGCGCGAAACCAATGCCGCCATAGTGCGCTTCGGCAGTCGGTTGGCTTCTCTGAGTACGCCGTCTATGCGGTAGCGAATCTGCAGGTGTTTGTCGCGTGGTTCAATATGGATATCGCTTGCTCCGGATTTAACAGCGTATTCGATAATCAGGTTTACGGTCTGAGCAATTGGTGAATCTTCGGCAACGTCTTCTTCTTTAACTTCTCCGTCAACTTCTTCTTCGTTTCCCTCATCGCTCTCGTTTATTACCTTGGTAATTTCACCTGATATATTACCGCGGTATTGGTCGAGCGCATTTAAGATATTGTTATGAGTAGCGATGTAAAGTTCGATGTTTTGGCCGAAAAGTTTATGCAAGATATCGATTGCTTGCAGGTCGTCGGGGTCGTCCATTGCAATCTTACGTGGTTCTTTTTTGTTATCGATGCTACCTTCGAACACCACCATGTTGTAAAGCTTGGCGATATTGTCAGGAATTTGGCTGATCACTTCGCGGCTTAGCTCCTTAACATTGATGTCTACAAAAGGCACGCCAATCTCTTCGCTGTAGAGTTTGGTTAATTCAGAATCACTTACCAGGTTTTTTTGAACAACAAGTAGCTGCAAAGGCAACTTCTCAGCAGTAGCCTCATCTTCGAGTGATTTGTAGCTCTCGGCGTCGATTTTGCCGTCTTTTGTAAGGAGCTGCTTAACTGTGGCGTCGCTAATTCTCATTGAGGTGTTTTATTTTATCCCACCGCTTATGTTTATCTACTATTAGCATAACATTATTTCAAGCTACTTACACCCACACTAAAAACCAACCTGAGTCCCCCAAAAGCTGTGCCACGCGCAGCCTTTGGGGAAGGAGTATGAAGTCCGTTCGTCAGTTGGCGGATTACTTCGGACAATTGCGGTGGGGTGAGCCTACCTAAAACATGAACTGAGCGAAGCGAAAGCTGTGCCACGCGCAGCCTTTAGCGAGAGGGAGGGTATTATTCGAACTTGATTCGAACAATACCCGGGAGAGCAGAGCTCTCCCGAAAACTAATCACTGAGCGAAGCGAAAGCTGTGCCACGCGCAGCCTTTAGCGTGAGGGAAATCGCAGTTCAAATTTATTTTGAACAAGATTGGGAGAGCAGAGCTCTCCCAAAACAATGAACTTGAGCAAAGCGAACGAGGCGATAGCCGAACTTTAGGGGGAGGAGCATGAAGTCCGAATTTACTTCGGACGAATGCGGAGGGGCGAGCCCCTCCTGCTAAATTCCATACCGCTGCTGCTTGTAGTACAGGGTGCGGTTGATATACTAAAACTAAAGTTTAAGTGAGGGGAGCAAGTTATGGCTGAAAAGGCTAAAAAAACCGTCGCCGAAAAAAGCGACAACAGCGAAGGTAAATCTAAAGCATTGGGATTGGCCATCGATCAGATCGAAAAAAGTTTTGGTAAGGGTGCAATTATGAAACTTAATGGTTCTTCACGCGCCAATATCGAGACTGTGCCAACAGGTGCTTTGTCACTAGATATAGCGCTCGGTGGCGGCATCCCAAAAGGCCGAATTATTGAGGTATACGGTCCTGAATCGAGCGGTAAGACAACTCTAACACTTCATGCGGTTGCAGAATTTCAAAAGAGGGGCGGGGTAGCGGCTTTTGTTGACGCCGAACACGCGCTTGACCCAACTTACGCTGAGAAACTTGGAGTCAATCTAGAGCACCTTCTAGTATCGCAGCCTGATAGTGGAGAACAAGCGCTTGAGATAGTCGAAACATTGGTTCGATCGAACGCCGTAGATTTGATTGTGGTTGACTCTGTGGCGGCTTTGGTTCCGCAAGCCGAAATCGAAGGAGACATGGGCGATTCGCATATGGGACTGCAAGCTAGACTAATGAGTCAGGCGCTTCGCAAACTGACTGCAATAATTAGTAAAAGTAAGTGCACAGTGATATTTATCAACCAACTGCGAATGAAAATCGGTGTTATGTTTGGCAATCCCGAAACTACAACAGGTGGCAATGCCCTTAAGTTTTATGCTTCGGTACGTATGGACATTAGACGTATTTCACAGATTAAAACGGCCGAATCCGTTATTGGTAACCGTGTGCGGGTTAAGGTAGTGAAAAACAAAGTTGCTCCGCCTTTCCGTGAAGCCGAATTCGATATCATGTACAACGAAGGTATTAGCATTGCAGGAGACGTTTTGGATCTTGCAACCAATAATGAGCTGGTTGAAAAGGCCGGTGCGTGGTTTGCTTACAACGACGAAAAGATCGGCCAAGGTCGTGAAGCTGCCAAACAGTACCTTCGTGATAATCCAAAAGTACTAGCCGAGCTCGACAAAAAAGTACGCGAAAAACTATTAGGATAAAAAATGAAAAAAGCAGTTTTGCTTCATGGTACAGATGGTTTGAAGTACAACGGAAAGCAAATATAAATGACCGGATTTAATCATGCTGCGATTGGGGCCGTTATCGGCGCAACCGTAAATCCATATATGGCTATTCCGGCAGCTTTTGTCAGTCATTTTGTCGCTGATGCTCTACCACATTTCGGAATACCAAATCTTAATGATCGTAAAAAACCTAGGTTTATCTGGCTTTTTCTGACTGTGTTAAAGTTCGATGTTGTGGGGTTATTTGCCCTGACAGTCTGGTTAGTAATGAAAGGCGACTGGATAGTGCTACTGTCTGCTTTAGCCGCCTTCAGCCCGGATTTTGCATGGGTTTATAGATATATAGTTACTGAGAAATGGGGTAAGCTGCCTCCGCAAACTCGTAACAGGTTCAACGATTTCCACGTACGTATACAAAGATTTGAGACGCCGTGGGGATATTTAATCGAAGCGCCTTTAGCCGTAGCGCTAGTTGTGTTGATAGGACGTTTGGTTTGAGAGCCGTAAATCACGGGTTAACTGGAGCTGCGATCGCGGTGGTCGTTAAGCAGCCGTTACTGGTCTTGCCGCTGGCCTTTGCTAGTCACTTTGTCTGTGATTTTATACCTCATTCTGATGTTAAAAAGTTTAAATCAAAAAAATTCTGGTTTGTGCTGTACGGTGATATGGCGCTAGCTGTAGCGTCAACACTAACGGTAGCGGCTTTATGGCACCAGCAGTGGTGGTTAGTAATATTGGCGGCTTTTACTGCCGCCAGCCCTGATCTGACTTGGTTGTACCATAAGTTTTGGTACCCGAACCGAAAGATGGATCCTCTAACCAATTTTCATAGCCGTATTCAGTGGGCTCAAATGGATTCGCTCTTAGGCTATGGCATTGAGGTGCTGTGGTTCTTAGTGTTTTTTGGCGGGCTAATTTACTTCGGATTGAAATGATAGTTACGGCCGTAAAAGAACAAGTCAAAAATAAAGATAGAGTAAGTGTTTTTGTAGACAGTAAATATAGCTTTTCGCTGACAATTTCAGATTATTTGGACCATAAAATCAAAATTGGTATGGAGCTAGACGAAGCAGAATTAAAAAGGTATAAGAAGCTAGGTGATGAAGGCAAGTTAAGGCAAAGAACTCTCGAGTGGCTACTGAATCGACCGCACAGCGAAAGAGAACTAAGAGATTATATATATCGAAAAAAGGTCGAAAAAGAGCAGATTGATCAGTTAGTCGAGTTTTTTAAGCAAAAAGGTTATCAAAATGACGAAAAATTCGCAATTTGGTTTGCCGAAAACCGTCTGCGCAAAAATAAATCTTGGCGAGCAGTTGAGGCTGAATTAAAGTTTAAAGGAGTATCTACAGTAACTATACAAGGTATAGCGAGTGTGGTAGGGGGGCAACAAAACGACCAGGAAGCACTAAATAAATTAGTCGAAAAACTCTTGACTCGTAGCCGATATCAGGATGAGAAAAAGCTAATCGCCTACTTAATCAGTAAAGGTTTTAGTTATTCATTAATAAAAGAAAAACTGAAGGATAGATAATTTCTTAAGCTTCGAGAGGGAGTTTGGCTCCGAATGGTAGCTTACTGGTGGTGTCGCGGACGGTGATTTGCTTGTCGGTAATGTTAACTATTTGAGAACGTCCAATGACTTTGTCGCTAGAGGCCAAGCTTTTAAGTCCGCGCGGCGTCACATACAGTTTTTGAACAGTCATGCCGCTATCGTCATAACTATAATCGCTGATCGTACCGACAACCTGTTTTGATTCGGTTACGACCTTTTTCTTTAGCAATTGAAAGCGAATCAGCAGAATTTTCTGTAGCCTAACCAAATCTGATTCAGGAGTCATGGCCGTATGGTCGTTTACCGCTATTCCGTATCGGTTCAATTCCCTTACTTCTATAACGGGTAAAATCAAATCTTCGCCGCTGTAGCGGTCTACAGCGTACCAGCCCTCTATCTTGAGGTTGTTCGGATTAATAATAGGCTGTGTTGCAGTACCTACGACTTGGCTATTGCGAAGTGAAATTATATCGCGGTTGTATAAAGTTTTGGCTAGCTGAAGCATGTCATTAGTATAGCGCGAGAATTAGCTAATCATGTTAGAATTTTTACGCTAATGCTTTACTAAAAAGTTGTGCATATTACAATTTTATTTGATGAGATTAAGGAATATAGTTCAAATATTATGAGGGTTAAAAGAGAGTTATCGGTCTTGTTAGCAATAGCTCTTATATTTATGCCGCTGGTAAGTTTTGCTCAAGTTATCCCCACTGACGAAGTAGTTGATAACCCCATTACTTTGGTACTGCCGAATTTACTCATAACTGAGCTACAGCCAAACGGTTTGGCAGCCGAGCAGGAGTTTATCGAGATTTACAATGCTTCAGATCTAGCCATTAATCTATCACAAATAAAACTTGAGCGAGCTACATCCACCTCCACAACCGAATCTTCATGGCAGAATCTCGTAACACTCACCCCGTTAAGCGGTGAATTGCTTGCCAATACGTATTTGGTAATTGCTCATCGTGACTATGCTGGCTTAAATGCCGACTACAGATACAGTAGCAATTTGTCCAACAGCGGTGGACATATACGCATAGTTTGGAATGATCCAACTACAGAAATAATAGAAAAATACGAGTTAGACAAACTTGGATGGGGTACTGCGGCGATGCCCGAACTGCTTCCCACCGCTGCAGCGGCGCCCGGGCGTAGTTTGCAGAGGTGTATTCTTGAGACAGATGATTACGATGACAGTAACAATAACTCGTTAGACTTCAAGGAGTTTTCCGAGTCAACACCTGGCGCCGAATCTTTAGATTGCACTCCTGAAGTTGTCCAGTTGCCGCCAAGTGAAGATAACTCAACTGGTACGACTGATCAGCCTGCCGAGGACGATGAAGATTCAGACGAAGAAGCTCAACCGCCAGAACCGGCACCGCTTGCTGACACTTTTCTGCCAATAGTAATTACCGAACTTATGCCTAATCCGGCAAGCCCACTTACCGATGCAGCAGATGAATATGTAGAGTTATACAATCCTAACGATGTAGATATTGAGTTAGACGGCTGGAAATTGGAAACGGGAAGCAGTTTCAGCTACCGAGTGTTTTTGAACGACAAAGTTATACCTGCAAAAGGATATCTGGTAATTAAATCTGTTGACACCAATCTTACTCTCTCGAATACTTCTGGTGCTGCCAGGCTAGTAAATCCTAATGGCGAAACCGAGTCGATTGCCGATACATACTCTGATGCAGGCGATGGGGAGGCCTGGGCATTGATTGCTGGAGTTTGGCAGTGGACTAGCTCGCCTACCGAAGGCATCCCAAATATCTTAGTCGCAGCTCCCGTAACTGCAGTTAAGTCCGCTGTTAAAAAGGCTACCGCCAAGAAAGCGGCAACAAAGAAGAAAAAGGCCACAACAGCAAAAACTACTACTAAGAAGCCAAAAGCCGAAACGGCTACCCGTAGTATTTTTGAAGAGCCACCAACAGACGGAAAGTTATTGCCGGTCAACCCGGCAGTGCTTGCAGTAGTGGGG
>JALYSF010000012.1 GCA_030854905.1 bacterium | reverse complement strand
ATCATCGATCCCGAGAAATATGGAGTTAGCTTTTCAATCAAGCAGTGCCGGAACTTCGGACAAGCTCCTGAGGATACTTTGTCATGGCTGATTGAGCAGGGCTTCCGTAGGTTCCGACTTATGAGCTACTGGGACGAGCATGAACGAGAGCAGGGAGTTTACGATTTTACCGAGCTAGACAAACAAATAGACAAAATAGATGCTATCGGAGGATTCGTAACGCTTTCTCTTGGAGCTAGGCAGCCTAGATGGCCAGAGAACCATTGGCCGCAGTGGGCTTATGATTTGGACAAAGCGAATCGATCGAGATACTTATTCGAATTTATTAAGACGGTAGTAGAGAGATACCGCGAAAGAATGTGCCTACTCAGTTACCAGCTAGAAAACGAGGCTTTACTTGATAGTTTTGGTGAGCGCAGCGAAATCGACAGGCTACGACTGCGTGCAGAATATAAACTAATTAAGCGACTCGACCCTGCGCGCCCAATTATCATGACTACCTCCACGTCTTGGGGAATACCGCTTCGAAGCCCGATTCCAGACATAGTCGGCTTTTCGCTTTACAACGTAGTCTACGACGGCACCAAGCAAAAATACGGTGGCAAAGATCAAAAACCCAGGGTTTTTAAGTTGCGTGCCAAACTCATTAAACTTATTTGGCGGCGTCCAAGTTTTATTCACGAGCTTCAACTAGAACCATGGGGACCAAAAGCCATCTGGGAAATGTCGCACGAACAACAGGATGAGTCAATGAGCCTGCAGCAAATCGAACGCAATATTCAAATCGCCAAAAAAATGGGCCTATACCCAATGGACCTATGGGGCGGTGAATGGTGGTATCAACGCTCGCTTGAGGGCGACGATAAAGTAACCGAGAAAATCAAATATTTAATATGCTAATGCGTTGTTATGTCAAAGAATTGGCTAACAGCGCCGGCGACTCTACGCGGGTTGAACTGCTCATCATTGTGAGTAGACGGGTTTCTGTTTATTACGGCAGCCTTAAATTCCGATAACCGGCCCGATGAAGGATTTAGATAGGTCTCAATTATCTGGCTGCCATTTTCGTCAACTACAGGTCCGAATGCTACCGGTGTAGCATATCCGGCTCCCGCTTGCATCGCTTTTTTAGCTATTCTATCTATTTTTTTAGCAGGAAACATCGCATCATGTGTATAGCCAAAAATAATCACTTTTCCGACAAAGTCGATTAGCCCAGGATGCTTATCATCAAGCTTTTCATACCTAATTTCCGTCTTATTTAGATTTAATACTTCTTTCAAAGTACGCACTGGAGATTCCATAAAATTAGCAGTCCCTGCTTTCATCATGAGTCCTGTTTCATCTGACAACTCTTTATCGGTACCTCTTTCTGAAAGCATAAGTTTTGCGAACCTAGAAGCAAGACTTACCAAACCCCTATCGTCGTGACCAGCGGGGGCCAACATTGCAATTCTAGCTTCATCGAAACATGTCCAGCCTCGACGTTTTGCCTCGGCCGCCATCTCAGTAACTATAATGCCGCCTAGGCTGTGTGCGGCAAAGTTAACAGTTTGGTTTTGCCATCCATTTGCTTCTATTATCGCTAAATAGTTTCTTGCTTGAGCTGCTGAAGCGTTATTGACAGTAACTTTCTCGGCACGGTTTTGGTCTGGTATTATTACGTGTTCACCGAGCTCTGCCAGTGCAATCCCAAAAGGTGCTTTGGCTATAATACCTTCAGTAAAGCCAGGAATATAAATAACCGGTGGTCTATCAGGCAATGCATTTTTTGGCTTTATTTCTACAAATTCAATAACTTCCCCAGGGAGGTGCGGCAAAGGTGCAGAATGAATATTTTCAATTTGTTCGACATAATAGGGGTCAAAATTAACAGTTCCATTAGTAAGCTCTGAAAGATAGGCACTAGTATATTCTGTATTCATAATTAATATTATTTTAACACTATTTTTATTATTGTCAATTTAAGACTTAAGCATTACACTATTATCATGCCAAAGAAAAAGCGGAAAAGCAATTCATCTAGTATTCAGAACCGTAGGGCGCGTTTTGACTATGAACTATCCGACTCCCTAACTGTCGGTATTGCTCTTAATGGCCGCGAAACTAAATCGCTTCGACTGGGCAGGGGGCAATTACAAGGTGCGTATGTGACAGTGAAAAATGGCGAACTCTGGCTTATCAACGCCCAGATACATGGTACAAACGGCATTCTAATTGACGAAACGGAAAAAACTCAAGCTCGAAAACTTCTGGCAAAGCGCCGCGAAATTGATGCCCTAATTGCCGCCAAGCAACAAGGTAGGACGATAGTACCTACTGAAATCCTTACGAAAACTCGCTTTATAAAACTTCGAATTTCATTAGGTAAAGGCAAAAAGAACTATGACAAGAGGCAGGTTTTGAAAAAGCGCGATAGCGACCGCGACGTTAGGCGTAACTTTGTAAGTTAAAACACCTCTAGAATTTTAGAAACCGCTGCTTTTCCGATATCAATAGCTCCATCAATTATGCGATCACCCGCCTCAACCTTTTCTGCGACTGACAACACAAGCCCAATTAATATTGCACTAGCAACTATTTTCCGACCACTTACGCGATTATTATCAGCTCTGTCGGACTCGTCATCTAAGGAATAAAAAGGCTCCGTCATAAACCTATTTTATAATAGTGCCGACTTTTTCGCCGGAACATACCTTAGCAATATTTCCTGGTTGATCAAGTTCAAAAATAATTATCGGCATTGCATGCTCCATGGCTAGTCCCATGGCAGCCTTATCCATAACTTTGATTGCGTCATTTTCGACTGCTTGCTGATGAGTTAAGTCAGAAATATGTTCGGCCTCTGGATTTGTCGCCGGGTCGCTATCATATACACCATTTACTTTTGTAGCTTTGAGTACTGCTTCGCAGTCTAACTCTAGTGCTAAACTCACCGCAGCGGTGTCTGTAGTCAAGTATGGCCGGCCAATTCCCCCAGCGACTATAACTACACGGCCTTTTTGCAGATGTGAGCGCGCGCGGCGATGGGTAAATTGGTCAACTACTAAGTCAGCCTTAACATTGCTAATTGCTCTAGCTTCCAAACCTTTGTTTTTGAATACGTCTTCTAGGGCCAGTGCGTTCATTAAAGTACCAAGCATGCCGATGTTGTCGGCTGTTACTCGTTCGATACCGTGACCCGCTAATTGCGCGCCTCTGGCGTAATTGCCGCCACCAACCATTACTACTACTTGACAGCCAGCTTCTACGGCTTTTACGATTTCTGCAGCGATCCATGCTGCTTTCTCCGGGTCAAACCCACCCTCATATTGACCAGCAAGCTGTTCACCGGAAATTTTTAATAAAACTCTTTTATACATTCGCTATTGATTTTACTACATTTTCTTTTAGAAATACTCATAAATTTGTTTTATTATCTAATCATGTCAGCGCTGAGTGAAATACTAGACTATGCAGAAACCGTCAACTACGAATTAGTGGATGCCGACGCGTCTTTGGATGACTTTAAAAAAAATTGCGTAACCTTGACTCGACTTGCTAGTAGCGAAGGTGTTATAGGCAGGCCAATAACTTCATCGGGTGAGGAGTTCATAACTTTTGGAGGAAGCGAATCAGTTTCGACTGAACAAATGGTTTTTGGGAGATTTGGAGGTTTTATTCTTGCCCAAGAGTATGCGGACGTAGACGGACTGGTATTAGAACGTAGCTCAGTAGCCGCCACGGTCGTTAAGCCAACTATCCGTAAAACTTACCGAGGTTACCTGTGTCCGGTAAATTCAAATTTTGTTGATATTGAAGCTGAGGTTGACGACACTTTAGTAAGCGATTTACATGCTGAAATTCACGACGAATCTATCACGGCCAGGAGCTTGGTGGAACTAATAGGCAAAGAAGTTGAGCTGGTGCGAGTGGCGTATTTAAACAGTGTTTTGAGTCCTAGAATGCTAGCTCAATATTTAAGACCATCCATAATTTACTTTACTGGCAGTATTGCTGAACGTAGGGTGCTAAATGTATCGCTTAATGAGAACGATACGTTTTCACCATTTCAAATTGACCAAGCTAGAAGTCTTGTCATTCGTCAGGCTGCAGCCGATAAATCTTGCATGATGCTTGAATTATCAGCCAATGCAACATTTTTGCCCTGATACAATAAGCTTATGAAAATATATGCATGGAATGTGAATGGAATCAGAGCAGTTGTAAAAAAAGGCGAGTTTCAGAAATTCATGGCCGAGCATAACCCTGATATTTTGTGCCTAAACGAAACCAAGGCAGTGCAGGGGCAAGCTGTACTAGATTTACCAGATTATATTGAGTATTGGAACAGTTCGAGGACACGCAAAGGTTACAGCGGAACAGCGATTTTCTCAAAAATAAAACCACTAGCCGTCATTAATGACATTCCAGAGGAGTTCGTTAAAGAAGGCGGACTTGCACTAGATAAATACGGCCATAGCAATGACGAGGGTAGGGTAATAACAGCCGAGTTTGAGGATTTTTACGTCGTAACTGCTTATACTCCTAACACTAAAGAAGATTTAAGTAGAATCCCACTGAGATTATGCTGGGATAAGGCAATCACTGCTTTTTGCGCTAATTTACAGACCAAAAAGCCAGTAATTTACTGCGGAGATATGAACGTCGCTCATACTGAGGACGATTTAGCTAATCCCAAAACAAATGTCGGCAAACACGGTTTCACCGCAGAGGAAAGAGCCGGGTTTGACAACTGGCTGTCAGCAGGGTTTGTCGATACTTTTAGACTTTTTACTAAAGGCAATGGCTTTTACACATGGTGGAGCTATTTTGCCAAATCCCGTGAACGAAACGTCGGCTGGCGGATAGATTATTTCCTAGTATCTGAAGCCTTAAGATCCAAAATCAAAAAAGCAGAAATACATCCTAAGCAATTAGGCAGCGACCACTGCCCAGTGAGTATCGAAATATATAACTAATTTGTTCGTCGAAAATGAGTATCTACTGGGACAACTTCAGAACTCATCCAACTAGCTGAAGCAAGGTCTGCACTAGTCCTGAGATGCTGTCTAATATTTTTGGCCCTCTCGCGAGCCACTCTGATTGCTGGAGGTCGCCTTGTGGCATTCTGAATTTGTCTCGGCACATAATCACAGTCTCGACGACTTCTGTAGGCCGCCAACGCGGTGCCTTTGCCTAAACTATCTAACGCCGTGCAGTATTGGATGGCACGTTTGATTACATTTGCGGACGGTCGTTGTTCAGAGAAAATTTCCGGAGTTTTTCTCTGCAAACCAAGTAACTTTATGACCCAACCTACATCAAGTTTAATCGAATCAAGCTCGGAATCTTTTAGTGCATTGCAGATCCTCACTACCTCCCGAGCTGCTTCGGTTTCATAGCCTGGGAAACTAAGTTCTTCGGCAAAACCTAGGACTTTCTCAGCCAAACTAAGCTGAAAACCTAAAGCGCTTTTAAAATTTGAATACCCGCCAATAATCAAATTTTCCAAGTTTAGAGGCGCATCATCGCTAGCTGAAATTACTGGGTAGATTACTGCCATTTTTTCGAAATCTGATTGTTTTAAAAAAGCTAAAGTTCGTATGAAAGCAGAAGTGTATGCCATACGGTGCTTTAATTGCCAGTAGGTTGTAGGGTAGTTGAGCCGACGGAATTCCAGTCTGCCTTCGTTATGCCGCACTATTTGCTCTGCACCTGCGGTTTTACCATTGGTTTTTTGAGCTATTTTAAAACTACCTTGAGTGTCTACATAACCTTGTCCGCTCCACACATGCTGCGTCGCCGCATAGTGTCTTACTACCCCGAAGAATCTCACTGAAGTCCTGTCGTAATCCAAGATTTGCATGTCGTAATTCTCATGCATACCACTACTAGCTATTCTATAATCTTCCCCTGGCGAAAACGAGTCTTGTACGCGCAGGGGTAAAAGATAAGCGCGCCTTGCGTCCCGATCGGTAATATCTTCGAGCGTTTGTAGAACAATTCTCTCGGAAGCCAGTTGAGCAAGACCTACTTTGTCAGGAGTACATTCGGGCGTGCAAACTTCTACCGAACCACAGTCCGGATATGCAGCAAAGCCGTTTCCTAAAAACTTAGAACCAAGTACACTGTCCTGAAGCAGGCCAAACTTTTTATAAATTCTCTGTAAAACAACACCACCTATTTTATTCACATCATTAACCTCGAGCAGCGTCACCTGACGATCATCATCAAAAACTCTGATAGACGGAGAATACTCCATCTCTATTCCCACCACTCTCTCCTCAAACTCTCCAGTGCTAATCATTAAATTAATTATATATAAAATCTATAGGATTGACAGTCAAGCATAGTTTCTCCAACTTTTTGAATTAATTTATGCTGCAAAGGTATCGGAGGAAAGCGAGTTTATTGACCAGAAATTATATAATGATATTATTCTGCTATGACTAAAAAATCAAAGAATCACAAAACACGGTTACCTAAATTAAATAGTTGGAAATCAGCATATTTGATCAGTTTGGTCTTGATTGCTTCTGGATTTACCTATCAAATAAGCGTCAATCGTATAGTGAGACAAGATCAAGAAACATTCAGTGTATTCATTATGAGCGGCCACATAAAAGAAGCATTAATTAGGGCAGAACGACTCAGTTCCTCGCCGAAAAACGGTATACTAACAGAACTGAAACTTCGCTTGGCACCAGACAATACTGAACTTGGCCGAACAATTACTTTTGAATATATACCGAAAATCGAAGACAGCAGCGGCTTGTTATCGATTGGCACAGAAGAACTAACATTTTACGGTATGGGTAAATTAAATTTAGCCCGAAATATGGAGGAACTTTTTAGAACTGTAGAGGTCACTCAGGCCTGCGCAAGAGGATTTCATGTTGAGTTAACTGACCAAACCGGAGCACCAAGTTACCCTGACACATCACTAATTGGAGAAAAAACACTAGCCGACGGCCGACAAATGAAGATATACAAAGAAAACAAATGTTCACATGACGACATGGACACTTTCGGTGAGTACTTGATGTTGACAGAAAGCATTTAATTTATAAGTTTCAAAGTCCTATAAGAAATTACGCTTACAACTAATCCTTTAGTTTAATATCCGTCTCCCTGTACAATAAAGCTTATGCATAAGAAGCCATTTGCTGTATTTGATATAGACGGCACGATCGCCAGAAATAGTTTGCTGCAATTAATTGTCAGGGAACTGGCTAATCGCGGACACGTGAGATTAGCCACCGCTATTTCTATTGAGAAAATGCTAAACGATTACCGTCTTAGAATCACAGATGATACTTTCGGATCCTACATGCAAAAGGCTGTTCAGATGCTTTTTGCAGATATACCCGAGGGCTTACGCGTAGAGGAGTATGACGCAGCCGTTAGTACAGTAGTTCAGGAAAGCGTCACCAATACTTACCTCTACACGACGGAGCTTATAAAATCTTTGCAGTCTAAAGGATATTTTTTGATAGCAATTTCGGGCTCGGAGTTTCGGGCAGTCGAAAACTTTGCCAGACTTTTCAATTTTGATGCCTGGCTTGGTGCAGTTAAATACGAGGTTACTGATGGTAAAATTGCCGGCAAGTCAGAGGTGGTACCGTACAAAAAAAACGACATTCTGCGCGGCATGATTCATAAGTTCAATCTTGACACCAGAGGAAGCATAGCAATAGGCGACACAAGTAGCGACATTCCAATGCTCGAGATGGCAGATCAACCTATTTGTTTTAATCCTAATCAGGCATTGTTTAAAGAAGCCCGCGAAAGAAACTGGATGGTGGTGGTTGAACGAAAAGACATGGTGTACGGACTAACCAAAGAAGGCAAACAGTACAACCTAACACAGACTAATATTTAGCCTTTTATAAAAATATATCTCAATTAATTGTTATAATAGTATATAAATGATTTAATTAGTTTTACTTACAAGAGGCTTTATTAGATGAACTTAGCTAGGCCGGATTATAATTTGCGAATTGAGCTTTTGCGTGACGAGGCTTGTCTTAGGCCTCGATTCGAGGAAGCAAGGATAGGTGTAGAAATGGTGAACCATGTAGTTGGAAATATCAGCATTGCGAGAGTAGGGCGTGCAGTTCGTACACCTAATTCACCAGTTATTAGATCTAGCAGAGACCCAAAATGGGATTCTTTCCCTAATCAGATTTCCATGCTACTAACTGATAAGGCTCTTAGCTTTGACACAGAGTCAGACGATACATCTGCAGAAGCAGCATACCCCTGCGCTGGCTTTATTCTATCAAAAGGCGACAGGGCCTATTCGGTAATAGATAACTCCAAGGTCAATCTCCATGTTACCGTGGCGCATGAGCTTGGCCATTATTTTGAAAAAGGAAAAAACTTAAGACCTCACTGTAACGAATCAGAATGTATCATGCATGCATATGATGTAAGCCCTAAAGCTGAAATTGTTAACCAACCTGTCAAGCGAGGAGTGCTGCAATTAGCTTACACTCGTCATGAAAGACGAGAAACTGCTAGGCATAGTCAACACAGGTTTTGCGACGACTGCGCTCATGGCATAAAGCGTTCGTCCACATACCGTCGCTAAGGATATCCTCACTAAGCATTAATAGCCATAAATGTGAAAACATATAGAATATAAATATGAGTTGGCAAAAACAGCTTAACGAGCCTCTATACCCTGAGATAATTTGGAGTCGGCCAGAAAACCGCATGAGCGCCGGTAAACTGCTTATCATCGGAGGCAACAAATTCGCCATCGCGGCACCAGTTAACGCTTACAAATATTCTTTTGAAGCAGGCGTAGGAAGCGCTAGAGTGCTGATGCCCGAGGCCACACATAAAGCATTTGGAAAAATTATCAGTGAGGGGTATTTTGCTCCGAGCAACTTAAGCGGAAGTTTTGCGAAAAACGCATTGGCCGAATGGATGGCGCAGGCAAGCTGGTCGGATTGCGTACTTCTGGCCGGCGATTTGGGTCGAAACAGCGAAACATCGATGCTTGTCGAAAGTTTTTGCGATAAGTACGAGGGTTTATTGTCAATTTCTCAAGATGCCATTGAGTGCATTTATGGTTTTGCCGACAAACTAATTAATAGACCAAACACGACTCTTGTTCTTAGTTTTGCCCAAATGCAGAAGCTCGCAACACTCGCAGGATCGGTAAAACCATTTCTTCACTCATCGAATTTGATTCAAGTTATAGAAGCGGCTGAAGAGTTTAGCAAAAGAACTGGGGCGTGTACGGTTTTCAGATTTAATGACAATCTTATAATTTCCTTAAAAGGGGAAGTGGTGACTACGCCTGCCCCAATAAATAAAATATGGCGAGTAGAAGCCGCTGCAAAGGCAAGCGTTTGGTGGCTACAAAACCCCAATAAACAACTTGAAACTATAGTAACTTCATTAATGGAGAACAGTGGCGTACAAGATAAAACACACGCCTAGAAACAACTCTTTTTTCGACATTTGGAGTGTCATACATATGCTCAATGCCGTAATTTTATGCTTGCTGCTTGGGCCGGTTTGGGCTTTTGCTATAACCGTTCTATGGGAACCATTTGAATTATTTGTTGTTTCTCCTATAGCTGCCAAATTCGGAATCGTATTCGGTTACGAAACAATAAGAAATACTTTGTCCGACATTATATTCGACGCTATAGGAGTAGGTTTAGGATTTGTTTTTATAAGAACTATTAGCTAAATATATTTATACTGTTGGACTTTTACAAATATTTATAGTTTAATTATATAATATGACTACAGCTTCAAGAGGTAACAAACACAGAAACTTTATGGGCGAAGTTGAGGTTTCTCAGCGCAAAGGAAACAGGCGAGGGCTGACTGACCGATTGACAGATTTTAAAAGAAGTCATGGCACTAGCCATCGATTGACTGCAGCTGATAATGTCGCCGCTTTCGGAGGGGCACTTGCTAATCTTATGGCCGCAGAAGCTTACCTAGCCACCGCAGCCGAGTTAGTCGTCGATGATTCAGCACAAGCAGATGCTTTTGGGCTCAGCATAGAGGCCGCTAGAAAAGCAGAAAATCTAGCTACTCCCAGAAGTTACACTGCTCTTAAAACAGCTAAATTCTTGTTAGATCTGCCTATTCAGGCAACTTTATTTACTACCGGGAAGTTACCTAGCTGCGGCACTATGGAGAGATATTATCAGAGCGGCGTCAATATGGGTTATGACATGGGCACTGCATTAAACGAAAAATGGAAGTCAGACGATGATGATAAATTCCAGCTTCATGGCGCTCTCGGAGAGATAGCAGTTCAATTATTACTAAATAGGGACAGTATATACAGAATAGGTGACGGCTCGTCTCTAGCCTTACCTTCAACTTTGTTGCAGGACAGAGGACAAAGCACTAATGGGATTGTATCAAAATCGTGGGATCTATCTGTATTTACTGATATGGATCGTGGTGGAAGTCCAGAGTTAACATACAAAGTTCAGGTAAAGACTGGCGGAAATTCAGGAAATAGTATTCAGTATCACGATGATATTGCCTTAGTAAATATTAGAGACGGCCTAACAATCGGCAGAGGCGGTAGTTCACTCCCCGACCCGAGACCTGTTAGCCCCCAACGTATTGTTCAGGAGCTCGCATGGGAAGCTAACGGAGAAGCGAGAAACGGTATTATAGGTTTGATAAACTATCGAACTGACATGCTCTTAGACATTATTGATCCTGTAGCTGCATAGATTTTTTTCGCTTATAAAACAGTCCGGACTTTGATCTACAAATATTTTTCCTGACGGAAAAATTTCGCAAACATCCCTTCGCCCGTTCAAGTCCTCCGCGGGCCGGACTTGAACCCGAGGAGTGCCAGTGGCACTCCGAGTTCACGCTAGATTAACAAATACATATGAAAGATTTAGTAAAACTGTGCATACTTTACCAATTGTATAGTGGTAAGGTTTAAGTCGCCAGCTTTAGCTGGCATGAAATAAAATAACCCCACCCGGGGTTCTTTTATTTCATTTTGGTACCGCGGACCGGACTTGAACCGGTACGAGCATAAGCTCACAGGATTTTGAGTCCGGCGTGTCTACCATTCCACCACCGCGGCTACTGCAACAAATATTGTAACAGTTTAACGATAAAATGTGATACAAGAAGGCTTATAGCATATAATTATAACTAGATGAATCCCGTTAGAAACATTTATGACATACAAATCTGTTCACAGCTGTTAGCTGGTCAACTTTTTAACGGTATTAATTTTAAGATGAAGCTGTTAGGTTTCTAAAGGGATGAAAACAATTATGCCGATACCAAGCGACGATAATGATGATATAAAGCTTAATTTAACCAGCAACGATGACATAAGTGAACTGCTGGCTAAAACAGACGAGTTAATGAGTGATAAGCAAGGCGCGACTGAAATCATTACCGAACTAGATAAAAAAAACGACAGTAACCCGGCAACTGAACTTATTAGAGCAAAGTTAAACTCCCTTTACGGCGACGAACCGGCTGCAAAAGAGGAGCTTGCCGAAGCAAAACTTGCTGGCTCACATCGAAGCAAGCATCAGAAATTTATTTATGATCTAAATGGCTCCGGCAAATCCATCGCTGAGATACAAGTCGAATGGCACGCATACTATAGTTCGTTGCCTGACGTGGAGAAACACAAAGTATGGCAAGAATTCTATGAGGAACACTCCAGAATAAAAGCTAACCGTGCTGAAGTAGCGACTAAAACTAATCCGGATAACCGCCGCGCATCGTCTGCACACAGTCCGCTTAAAGGCAAAAGCTTGGCGCGCGGTAATTCAAATAATCTCACTGTGGCAGAACTCAAAAGCAAAATCATGCAGAATGCCACTAGCGGCAAAAAACTAAGCAAAAAACAGCATCTCAAGTCATTAGGTTTCGGGTTGGGCGTAGGTTTATTCGCGATTTTGCTAGTGTCATTCAGTTTTTTTAATGAAAGAATCGTTGCTCCTTTCATAAGCCCAAGTCGTAGCGTAAGTGCAACACCTATTATTGGAGTTAACGGCGTGATTGGCGCTGAATCAAAGATTATTATTCCTAAGATTAATCTCGAAGTTCCTGTAGTTTACGATCTAGGGACAAACGAGGAAAACGCCGTTCAAAACGCCCTTGAAGACGGTGTAGTACATTATAGCGGTACACCGAATCCGGGTGAGCAGGGAAACGTCTCAATAGTCGGCCACTCGAGCAATAATATACTCAACAAAGGTAAGTATAAGTTCGCATTTGTTCTACTCAACAGGCTCGAAGCTGGCGATATATTTTACCTGCAGAAAGACGGCGTGAGATACACCTATCAGGTCTATGAAAATAGAATCGTACCACCTACAGACGTATCCGTGCTCGGCACGGCCAGCAAGCCTAATACTGCCACACTAATTACTTGCGACCCTCCTGGCACATCAATAAATCGCAGGGTAGTGGTAGCCGAGCAAATCAGCCCAGATCCAAGCAGCAATAAAGCTGCTAGCTCAAGCTTAAACGATCAGCCACAGGTACTTCCTAGCAATGCCCCAAGCCTCTGGCAACGCCTATTCGGTAATTAAAAATGGCTAGTCTGCGGTGAGCTTAGTAGATGTCAACTGGAACAAAGATTGCTCTTTATTTACAAGGAACGAGAACATATTATCAAAGTTACGATCAAAGTAGACTCCGTATTGGGCGCGGGCGGCTACTAATTTTTCAAGATTACTTCCGTCAAAATCCATACTATATACGCTGTCGTCGCTGACAATATTAAGCCTCGCTCCGTCCATCCATCTGAGTTCTTCGCCGTTGTCGTACGGTATGTCTATGCTGAAATTATAAGTTTTGTCGGCTTCGAACTCATGACTAGAGAATTGGCCGTTTCCGTAAAGCACCACCCTGGATGAGTCAGTAGAAAAACTCGCAAACTGAGGCTCGTCGATGCGCAGTGTGGTCGTTGCTAGTGGAAAAGTGCTATCAGGATTACTGCGTAAATAATTCGTAGGGTTACGATAAACACTAACCCTTTTGTCAGCAGTCGACCCGCAGAGTAGCACTAAGGCACGACCGAACTTAGCCATATCTAAGAAGTATTTATCTGATTTAGTTAGTTCGCGGATGTTGTAAGTAGTGGAATCTTCGAGCAATATGACGCGGACTTTTTGTGCATCAGATTCGTGTGCCTTAATGTACATTATTTTATTATCCTCAAAGCTAATCGAATCAATTGCTCCATCAACAACCACTGCAGCCTGGGAAGGATTTTCATAATTGATCCGACTGACAGTGCCTGCAGTTGGGCTGAATGCTATGTAGCGGTTATAGGCTCGGTCTCTGAGTGACAGCTCAACATCGGCAGTCAACCCTAAATCTCTTGTTAGATTGCGCACGACTGCTACATTTTCGCGGTCAAATAAGAAATATTCATTACCGGCAGTCCCAAAACTTTTAAGCAGGATATAGCGGGAGTCCTCGGTCCATTCAATAACCTCATACTGCGCGTTTGCGTTAGCAGTATTCACTAAGCTTAGCGGGATATTAATCTCGAGAGCTGCTGAGTAGGGCTGTTCTGTCGACAAAATTGAGAATTTAAGAGGGTCGGCTAGATAGTGAAATAAAATATATCGCCTATCTATACTGCCGCTTACAAGATCGGGGGAGTTTGAAATAGTTTGCACAACATTGGTTTTTAGACTTACCGGATATAGCATAGGGTAGGCTACTCTAAGTACTTTGCCATCTTCAAGAACGATTGTTCTTGCCCAAGACCGATAGTTCTCTTTTGAAAGCTCTATGTCATATGTAGCCCCAGGCAATACAAGTCTTGCGTCAGTACTACCGCGCTGCTGTTGTCCGTTGAGTCTAATCGAGGCCTCGCCGGGCGAAGAATCTACATATATCATCCCGTTTTGGACTAAGCCATTTTCGCTAGGAACATATCCGCTACCAATATAAACAAGAATTAAGGTTGCAAGTCCGATAGCTACAGTCATCAAAAAATAACCGAGGTATAGTCTTCGTATATGTGCTTTTTTCTTTTTGGGATCGAGATAATCCATATCTTGTAGTATTAAGTATATATCACTTAGTATCAAGTTTCGGAATAAATAATGTGCTCAAAATACTTGCGCTTATGTTTAGAGACGTGTAATCTTTTTATAAGATAACACTTGTTCTTTCAACTTAAAACAAGAATAAAAGGAAAATGAATAAACAAACCTACATTGAGGTTAACGGCAAGCGGTACGACGCTTTAACCGGAAAATTAATCGGCCATACTGTTAGCGACGGCTCAGCAGCAGCCAAAAAAACTGATGGTTTTTCTCGGCCTCGAAATGACATCTTTCGTCCAAGCCTTTCCAAGCAACGCAAGCTACAGAAATCACAAACACTGATGAGGGGTGCGCTAAAGAAGCCCGAAATCAAAAGAGCCCCCACTCATGAAGAAGCGAAATCCGTAAAAAGCCCCCTGATATCTAAATTTGGAGGTCCGGCACCAAAAACCCTGACACGTTTAGAGCCTGTCATGGTAGCTCATCCTAAAGAAGATTTAGAGCTATTGCGTAAGCACGCCGACACGCAATCATTGTCACTTACGAACAGCCACAGTAAATCCAATTCATTAGTTGAGCAGGCTATGCAGAAATCCGAATCTCATCACATGCCTAGACATGCGGTAGCAAGGCGCAAAAAACTTAGCCATAAGCTTGGAATTAGCAGTAGAGTTGCCAGAGCCGGTAGTTTGATGGCAGCATTTGTAATGCTCGGTACTTTTTTTGCTTATCAAAACGTGCCTAACTTCGCAATGAGGGTAGCTTCAAGCAGGGCGGGCTTTAGCGCTAAGATGCCCGGTTATCACCCTAGTGGATTTGGTTTCCGCGGGCCAGTACAGTATAAAAGCGGCGAAGTAGTGGTGCGATTCGGCAGTAATACAAGTGATGGTCGAGAATTTGCACTTACACAGCGAACAAGCAACTGGAACAATGACGCATTACTAGCTAATTTTGTTTTAAGTAATGACTCGCGATACCAAACTTATCAAGAAAACGACAAAACAATATATATTTACGACCAAAGCAATGCTACATGGGTTGACGAAGGAGTCTGGTATCAGCTCGAAGGCAACGCCGCGCTTACTACTGACCAAATCTCTAAACTTGCGAGTAGTTTGTAGGAGGGGCTAGGCCCCTCCAGCCTTGCACGAACTAAATTCGTGCTTCAACTTCCTCCCCCTAAAGCCGACTAGTTTAGTCGGTTCGCTCCGCTCAGTTTGTAGGAGGGGCTAGGCCCCTCCAGCCTTACCTAAATTAATCCTCAGTAAATAACAAATTGTCATTTCGCAGCGCTACTACGTAGCTCTTTTGCACCTTCATTTCTTGGATTGGCAAGAAACGAGGCAAAGAACCAACCCGCGTTTCCCTCGATGCGGCGTAGCTGTAGTAATAAATAAGTTCTCTTGCAGAACTCGCAATTATTCTGATACTAGCAGAATAATCACTCAGACAGCTTCAGAGCCCAAGGACACTTATTTATTACTACATCTACCCGAACTCACTCAGAGCGGGACTCCGCTCCATAGAGCTCTTAGCTTTTAGTTATTAGCTATTAGCTTCTAGTAACTAAAGACTAATAGCTACAGTCTAATAGCTACTAGCTAGTCCATTGGGTCTGGGCATCGAAAGCTTGTTCCTAATTAGCGAATGCCAAATAGACAATTAGAATGAGGGAGTGTCTGAAGCTTGACTATAGAGTTATAAACTAATAACTCTATAGTCAAGCAAGTTGCCCGAATATTGTCTTATTTGGCAATGAGATAGTTCATGAACAAGCTTTGCCCAGGAGTTTTTGTTACTTTTTGCGGACAAAAAGTAATGTCTAATGACGTTTAACTTAGCTTATTGAGAAGGGTGGCTGGTCCAGCTAGAGACAAAAATAATTATGCTAGTCTAGATGCTACGCGTTCCACACCCATAACCTGCATAATCGCATGAAGGTCAGGAGTGCGGTTTTTACCCGTTAACTTTACTCTGATTATTCTGGCGAAGTCAGCAACATTTCCGTGATAATTCTCAGGGTTTTGCTTGAAAGATTTATTGTCAGCCGCAAATCCGGATTTTTCAGCAGCTTGCTTGAGCTTAGTAAACCAGGCTTCTTGATTATCGTCAGGTGAATACGTTTCGATAAAATTATCAACTGCAACAGCTACAAACTCTTGTAGCGACCCTAGCTCATTAAGGATACGAGAGGCGAACTTAGAGGCGAAAATATCATCATAAAAGTAGCCATACTGTTCAAAAGCGTCGCTGAACTTAGCTAAATCCTTTCTGGGGGTATCACCAGTTCGCTCTATAGCCAAGACGGCTTGAGTGTAGGCCATTTCTGCTTCTAATGCCTCGCGAAAATCTCCGTCAGCAGTATGCATAATCGCCGTCTCAAAATCGTCTTGAGACATCCGCGCGATCTCATCTTTAGAGTAATCCTCGACTTTTTTCATATCAAGAAGCGGGCTACGGCTTGCCGCCAATTTATGTAAAGATAGTTCAAAATCTTCGAGAGCTGAATCTGGATATTCTCGGTACCAGTCTTCGAAATTCGAGTTAGCCAGTCCGAGCAGGTAGGCTTTTATGGACTTAACAGGATAGCCGGCTTTGAGCCAGAAATCCACATCTGCTTCGGGGTCTTTTCGTTTGCTAAGCTTGCGCTTGCCGCCGCCGTTTTTATCTATAACTGAGATTAGGCCAAGATGAGCATAACGAAACCTCGCTATATTGAGAGCGTCCGCAAGCTCCAAATGAAGTGGAGTAGAAGGCAGCCACTCTTCTCCTCGAATAATTATTGTAGCTTTCATTAAATAATCATCTACAACGTGTGCCAAATGATACGTCGGAAGCCGAGTATCATCACTCTTAATCAAAGGTACGTCCAGATCATTCTCGGGCAAACTCATCGAGCCCTTAAGCATATCCATAAACTCGACTCGCTTATTATGATCTCCCTGAGATTTGAAACGAAGCACAAAAGGTTTTTCGGAATCTAATGCAGCTTCGATATCTAAATCAGAGCGATCACGCCACAAAGCCCACTGGCCGTAATAACCTGGGCGCTGTTTTTTAGATCGTTGGTCGCGAACAGCTTCGCTTAGCTCATCAGAGTTAGCAAAACAAGGGTAGGCGAGACCTCGCTGTAACAAATCTAAAGCATACGTGAGGTATATATCACGGCGTTCACTCTGAAGATATGGACCATAATCACCTAATTCCTGTCCGCCTAATTGCAGACCCTCGTCTGGTTGCAGTCCAAAAGCCGCCAACTGCGTCGCTATCAGGGCCCTTGCGCCGGCTACTTCACGCTTTTTATCAGTATCTTCGATCCTGAGAATATAGCTTCCGGCCGTCTGGCGCGCCAAAAACTGGCATATAAGTGCAGTATATACACTCCCGATATGCACAAAGCCTGTAGGGCTCGGGCAAAAACGCGTAACTTCAGCACCTTCAGCTAGCCCACGGGGGGGATATTTAGATTCTATTTCGGCTCGACTAAGCAGCAGCGTCTCGGCCGCTAATAATTTACTAATTTTTTCTATTAACTCTGGTTTCATCTTGAAATTGTAACACTTTTGGCGAGATGTGGCTTTTTGAGTTAATATACATAAGAACTATTATATAAAGGATTAGAATTGAAAGACGATTTCAAAGAACCTGCATTTGTTGAGCCTGAAGAAATGGCCGCTAAAGAGTCTAGCCCAGCTCCCGAAAAGCTCAACAGACCAGAAGCGTCGAAAACATCTTTAACTACTAAGCTAAAGAATAAATGGGGTAAAGCCTCCAAAAACCAACGAATAGCCTTTGTTGTGGCTGCCGTTCTGGTGTTGTCGTCTGTAGCTTTTGGAATTTACCAAATTATCAGTCCAAAACCATTGCCGCCCGCACCAGAGCCCATAGTCGAAGCGCCGAAAGTCGAAGAGCCACCCAAACCTACTACTGAACCGTCACGCCTGAGCGGTGTTGAGGTAAGCATAGAATTAAATCAGCGCTCTATCACTGGTGTAATGATCGAGAATAGCGTCGACGCTAGGCCGCAGGCAGGTCTGAAAGATGCAGGAGTTGTATTTGAGGCGATAGCCGAGGGCGGCATAACCCGATTTTTGGCACTTTTCCAGGAAGGCCAACCTGATTACATTGGGCCAGTCAGAAGCGCGCGGCCTTATTATATAGATTGGCTGATGGGATTCGATGCGGCGTACACTCACGCGGGGGGCAGCGGCGAAGCATTGAGCCTTATAAGGCAGCTAGGGATAAAAGACATAGAGCATGGGGTTAACGGTGGGGCTTTTCAGAGAGTTAGCAACCGCTACGCACCGCACAATCTCTACACTTCTTCGGCAGCTCTAGACGCAGTTAAGAGCCAGCGAGGCTACAATACCAGCACCTTTACATCTCTGGCTCGGGCAGTTGAAGCCGCTTCGGCGACACCAAATGCTATTAGCATCAACCTTAACCCGTCTACCAGTTTGTACGCCGTACGTTATGATTATTCAGCTGCAACTAATAGTTATAATCGTGTGCTCGCGGGCAGACCGCATATAGACGAACGCTCTGGAGCTCAGTTAAGCCCTAAAGTGGTCGTTGCCATGATCGTACCTTACAGTATTAACCCTAATCGGATACACAGCGTTTACGGGACGATTGGTACTGGCAAAGCAACCGTATTTCAAAACGGGATAGCAACAGAAGGTACATGGACAAAAGCCGACAGAGCAAGCCAAATTGTCTTGAAAGATGCTGCCGGAAATCCAATCGGGTTAAACCCAGGTCAGACATGGTTTACGATGCTGTCGAGCGCCGATAAAGCTACATTTACCGGACCTTAATATGGATTACCACCACAAATTCGTCGATCAAATAAGCTTAAGGATATTTTTTGGCTTATTGGCGTTCTCCGCCTTCTTATTAGGCGCTAGTTTTTTGACACGAGAAGTATTGGAGCTAGATGGACTTATAGTCTATATAGTTTTGGCATTTGTGGCTCTAATAGCGGGGTTAATTATTACTTTGACGCTAGCCAAAAATATCGCAGAACCTATGCGCTTATTAAGGCAAATGCTTCTGTACAAATACCGGCCCGAAGTTTCTGACTCGGAGCCCTCTACTGCCGGGCTCAAGGTAGGCAAGGATTTAGTAGAGGCGCTATGGACTCTGATAAAAGACAATCCGCCGACGGGCAGTTCGACTAGTGCAAGTAGTGTGAGCGCTGAAACCACTAGCCCAAATACTGCAAATTCTAAAACCGACCCGACCGATATTTTATTAACGCATGTCCTGCAAAACAGTCCAGTACCTATTCTTTCAGTAAGCTCAGATCAAAGAGTTAATTTTATAAATAAATCTGCTATTGAGTATTTTGGCATTGTAAATAATGTGATCGGTCAACCACTGTTTGATGTCATTAACTTGATGTTTCCGAGCGACGACACTTATGAAATGTGGCTTAAAGGCGCTCAAACCAATAAAGTTAGTGATAAACATACCTGGTTTAGAGTAAGAGCAAAAGTAGGAGAAGAGCCAGGCTTCAAACAGTTCGATCTTGGAGCATATTTCACTAAAGAAAGCGCCAGCGGAGTTGAAACAATTTTGGCGCTATTTGACCAAACAGAGCATTATTCGCAGGATGATCACGATGTGGGATTCTTAGCTTTAGCAGTTCACGAACTTAGAACTCCGTTGACGATTATGAGGGGCTACATAGAGGTATTTGAAGATGAGCTCGGGCCGACTCTCAGCCCAGAGCTTAAGGTCTTTATGGAAAAACTCAATGCCGCCGCCCAGCAGTTAACAGCATTTGTAAGCAATATTCTAAACATGTCTCGCGTAGAAGAGAACCAGTTAACATTATCTCTTAGGGAAGAAGACTGGCAGCCGCTACTTGAATCCGCGATGAACGACCTTCGGTTGCGAGCGCAGGTACATGGTAAGACAATTGAGCTAACTATCGACCCAGGAATACCTAAAGTAGCCGTCGACAGTACTAGTATCAGGGAAGTTTTGAACAACCTTATTGAAAATGCGGTTAAGTACGGCGGTCAGAGTAATCAGATTTTAGTCAGGAGTGGGCTATCAAAAGACGGGCAAATCGAAACTATAGTCCAAGATTTTGGTGTTGGTATCCCTTCATCAATTTTGCCTCATCTTTTCGAGAAATTTTACCGTTCTCATCGCAGCAAGGGTACCGCAAGCGGAACTGGACTAGGACTATATCTATGCCACGCAATCATCAAAGCCCATGGTGGACAAATAGGCGCAGAGTCGTACGAAGGCAAGGGTAGTACGTTTAGATTTACTCTGTTACCTTACAGTGCTGTAGCTTCGCAGGCCGATCCTAATAGCCAAGATGGTATTATTAGGGGAGCCCATGGCTGGATCAAAAACCATAATATTTATAAGCAATAATGACACCAACTAGAATATTAATCGTCGAAGACGAACATTTTATCAGTGAACTGTACACCAGGGCGCTACAAAAAGCTGGCTATAATGTGACGGTTGCTGCTGACGGCATAAATGGCTTCCAGCAGATTATGACAAATACGTACGATATAGCGCTGCTTGATATTATGCTTCCAAATCTTAACGGCATCGAAGCTTTAAAAGAAATTCGTGCCAAAACAGCTAGTAATCCTCTAAAAACCAAGATTATTATTGCCACCAATCTCGACCAAGAAGATCAAAAACGTGAATCTATCGAAAAGCTAGCCGACGGCTATCTGGTAAAAGCTGAAATAACTCCAAGACAGCTCGTAGAATTTCTCCAGCACCTCAATCAATAATCTACTGGTATCTCGGACTTCTATATAATCTTCTCTTAGCAAATCCTAAAGGCCTCTGAACAGTTTGGTATCTAGCATCGAGCCTTGCTGTATCTCCGCTAGAAACTCCGGCAAATGCTGCAGCGTATACTCCGCGCAGCGCCAGTTCTTGGGCAGTAACTCTGGTGCCGTTTATTGGTATAATAGCGGCTTCTATGTCATGAAGCCTCTTAATAAACCGCGCCACTCGCATGGCATGCCCAAGTGCTCCTACTACAGCAACCTCTCCGGTACCTTTTTGCGATTTTATAAAATCTGCCGCCTCGTCGCTTCGTACATTTTCGTAACTGGTAGTTGTGATGTTTGGATCAATTATGTATTGGCTTGGTTGCACATTGTATACTCGTATAATCTCTGCAATAGCGGCTTTCTCAGTATGCGGTTCTGGATAGATATTTTTAGGGTCTTTTGCACCAGGAGCGTCACCCGTAATGAAGGCATGAGCCTCCCTATAATCTTCCAAAAAATGCGCTGCCCTAATCGCCGTAGCTACTGTAGCCTCCGAAGGCCCGCCGACTTTGACCAGCGATGTTTCACCCAAGTTCGTGTAGTCGGCGTATTCATTTGGCGAAAACCCTGCACCTGGCACAATTAGGCCACTAACTAACTCATCGGGGACCTGAGTGTAGTCCCTTAGGATATTACTGAATTTTTGACTCATATCCTCTTATTATAACACGGGTAACTATATTATGTCAATACTAAGTTGAATTCACACCCCTGTCATGGTAGGATATTCAAGTTAGCGCAGGTAGATTCTGCCGCGTATTTAGTGGCCCCATCTTCTAACGTGAAGACTGCCTGTGGCAGTATGCAAGACCGTAGACCCGGCCTTGGCCGAGTCAAGGTGTGCCGACGGCTGATTGACAGTTTCTGTCAGTAAGACCGTGGGTAGGACATCTTAACCGTATATCGTATAGTTTAATA
>JALYSF010000011.1 GCA_030854905.1 bacterium | reverse complement strand
ATGTGGAGGTACGAGTTTGGTGAGATTGACTGGAAAGGCCGAAACGTCTGCGTCCCGATTATGCATGTGGTTCCTAAGTTACCGAAAACTTAGGAGCTATTAGCTTTTAGTCCTGAGCTATTAGTAATTACTAACGGCTAGTATCTAATAGCTATAAGCTCCACTTACTAAAGATTCGGGACGTGGATTATAAAGGTGGAGCCGTGATGGAGCTGGCTATCCAGATTAATCGTAGCTCCGATAATATGAGCCAGTTTTGCCGTGACGTAAAGTCCTAGGCCAGTGCCGCTTTGCTCACGGGTTTTACTATTATCTGCTCTAAAGAATTTACCAAACACTTTCTTTTTGTCTCCTTGGCCGATACCAATTCCAGTGTCGGTAACGGTAAAATCCACGCCATTATCGCTTGGCTTTGCCTCAAGGGTTATACTTCCGGACTCGGTATATTTAATAGCATTTGTTATAAAATTTTGTAAAATTTCTCTGACATACAGCCTGCTCGAAAATAGTGCTTCGAGACTTGGGTCGGCATGACTGAAGAACATTAAACCTTTGGCTGCCGCTCCTGGCTCATAGTTGTGATGAAGCTCGGTTATAAGCTCCGAAACATTTATCGCTTCACGCTCGGCTTGTAGTTTGCCTCTTTCGGCCCGTGACAGAGTCGATAGGTCATTTATCATTTGAGCTAAAAACAAAACTTGCGCATGGGCTTCTTTGAGTAGTTCTTTGGATTTGGCAATATCTCCAGTTTTTTCTATCAAAAACTCAGCATTTCCTATCATGCCTTCAGTAATCGCAATCGGCGTCCTGAGCTCGTGGCTAACTACGCTTATGAATTCGTTTCGTTCATCTTCGAGAGACTTTTCGTGCGTTATATCTCGAAGCAGTATTACAAACCCTCGTTCGCCCTTTTTACCGTATCCTAAGTGCACTGGCGCGATGCTTGTATACAGGCTTGCTGTGCTTTCGTCTTCATAGACAATCTTCAGCTCTCTGGTTGCGGTTTGTGTTTCGGTAGTAACTACTAAATTTTGAAAATTTACTTTTTCGCCTTTAGTATTTTCGGTGCTAATGACGCTGCCGATTTTCTTGCCTTTGATTGAAGTGTTGCGGTCCAAGATATTCATCGCTGCGCCGTTATATAGCACAATTTCACCTTTTTGATCTGTGGCTATAACTCCATCAGCCATGCTATTAACTAGGCTGTTAAGGCGTTCTTGATCTAGCTGTGCTTCGGAAGTAGCTTTTTTTCCAATCATTGCCACTATTTAATCATAAAAACATAACCAAGATGCAATTAATACTTATTAGTAATTAATCGAGTTAGGAATAATATCGGTCTGCTTGGATTTTAGTTCTCTGCGGATTTGTTTATATTCCGGGCAGAATTTTGCAACAATAGCCCAAAACTTGTCCGAGTGATTATGCTGCAATGTATGAGCCAGCTCATGGATAATTACATAATCTATCAGCTTCCAATCGAGTTGAACCAGATAAGTATTTAGAGTAATTTCGTTGCGGTTACTACAATGCCCCCACCTGCTCTTCATAAATTTTGTTTCGACTGATTTGTAGTCAGTCTGAATCGCCATAGAAATATCTTGCAGTCGTTTAATAAGTAAATTACTAGCTTCTTTGGCTATAGCTTTTTTCGCGCCGCGGTGAGCGGCCTGCTGAACGTCTTCGTTATATGATTTAGAACTGCGAGGATATCGGACCAAAATCGTTTGTTGGCTAATTCTTGAGCTTGGTTTAATAACTTCATAAGGTTCGAAAAACAGTTTGTGGGCTCTGCCTATTTTATCGCCTGATTTGAGTAGCGGCTCTTCTTTAACGTGCTTTAGTATCCAGTCTTTTTTTTGCATGAGAAACCTTAAAGCTTGAGCTTCACTAACACCATATGGCGCACTTAAGCGGATTTTGCCCCCGTTAATACTCAGGCGAAGACTCTTAGTTCCTTTGCGACGTGCAAAAATAATCTCGCCAATGCCTTCCGCTTCAATCGTTTTCTGCATTATTCAATTTTAACGGATAGAACAGTTTACGTATAACTGTTTAGCGGATGACGATATTGCGGCGAGAGTGATCGACGCGGCCGCCGTGTGGGATTAAATTTACTAATCCCGGCTTGGTAATACCTGATTCGACGGGTTTAGTTAGCAGTCCCATCTCCATTAATTTGCGCATAATCATGTTTTTCTGAGAACCAAAGGTATGTTTGCCTGATAAAACGCTAAAATCCTCGTTCTTGGGATTTTGCATGCGACTTATAGCGTGTCGGAACTGCTCGGGGCTGTACTCGGCAGAATATTTGTCATCAGCCTTACGTCGGTCTCGACGGTTTAAACGTGCGTAAGCCGACTCAAAATCAGTCTGAAGCCATACTAGTACCGGCTGCGCCTTACGCGATCTCGCCATATTGCGAAGCCGTTGCCTTGATGTAAGCCGATCGGCGTTGCTATCTAAAATTACTGATACTCCAGATCCTAAGAATTCTTCGGCCATATACTCAGCCAAATGATTAACTATGCCATTCTCTTCATCGTTATATGTTGGACGCTCAAACAACTCAGCTCTGATGCGGTCAGTCTGCACATGGGCGCATTGTAAAACTTCGGCCAGCTGACGCGAAAAATAAGTTTTGCCGGACCCAGGAGAGCCGTAAAGCAAAAATAATAAGGGTTTACTGGGCGTTAGCTTTGCATTCATTACATATATTTATAACAGATTGACTCACGATGTAAAACCCCCAACAGAGATGACAAAAACATTAATTTCTCGTAAAATACGCTTGTCGTTGAGTCGAAATTCCAAAATTTAGAATTCCTATTGTAAATTTAAGAGGAGTCGACTGTATCGGGTCGGATTTTTTGACGACCGAACTTGTTTCGTCAACGCAACGGCAACTTGATGCTAATATCAAATTCACGAGAGGATTCGTGAATTTGAAAGGAGTATGCAAGCACAAGGTCGAAGCTTTTGGTGATTTACCAAAACGAGACTAATGCGCAGCTTACGACGAAAGGGGCGTAGCTCAGCTGGTAGAGCACTGGTCTCCAAAACCAGGTGTCGTCGGTTCAAGTCCGGCCGCCCCTGCCAAATTATCTGATCTTATAAGTTTTATAATTGCTACTATATTTAGTCTGTCGAACAATTTTTCGGGATTTGTTTTAAACATATTCTAGTTGCATTTTACTTGAGTATGTCGCTCGTCTTTCACGACCGAAAATTGTTATACGACTAGCTAGGATGTTCTGATTGCCACTTTTTTATTGCTTCGTCTACTACCAATCCTGGTACCTCGCCGTCTCGTAAACCATTTGCGTCTAGCTCATCAGCTAGCTCATCCAGAGGAGTTTTTATACTTTTCAATAGGTCTACAATAATCCATGGCGTGTAAGTTCTAGAATCTACTTCCGTTTGCTGTGATTGTTGCTGCGGTTGTGGTTGTTGCCGGTCTATGAACCTGCCGGCATTTCTAGCAATAACAAAAGCTTGTAGTTCCGCTGATTTAGTAAATACAGCTGGGCTATCATCTCCATTTTTGTCGCCGGAATTAGGATCTGTATCTGCGCCTATCATATTTGATGCCTTTCTATGTTTTTTATACCTACTACTATTATACCCTTCTAGTCAATAGCTTGCGTAGATATTATCAAATTTATTGTTCTGAAACTATAAAACTGCCCGAAACACTTGGCTCGAAATGGTCGTGATAAATATAATATCCAAACTCATTTAATACTATTGATTTAGGTCTGCTACTACGAAGCACTACTTCATATTCTCCACCATAACTGCCGTGCTCGGGATGAGCGCCGAATGTAATTTCGCGGAGCTTATCGTCTTCGTTCACAAATGTAATGGTGTCGCACAGTTTTGCCTCTGTAGTTTTTGGATTAACGACTCCGTCTTTGATGTATACCTTGTGGTTATGCTTTAGGCCTTGGCAAGCCCCTGTTTTCTCGCCTCCTACCTGAGATATGCCTTCATCTTCTGCAAGCCTTGTGGTAACCTCAGACGGCGTCATATTGCGGTATAAGTTGTCCATGATGAACACCGAACCCGACACAACGACTACAATCAAAAATACAGTTGACACAAAGAATACGACATTGTAAAAAGGTTTTGGCCCTCGGCCAAGGTGCAAAAAGAAGAATATTTGAATAAGCATCTGTAATAACGCAAAACCGAGAATTATATAAGTTAAAGCAGAAGAGCTAAATGAATTATTTACTACTAAATAATACGGAATAATCGTAAATATTAACGATAGTATAAATCCGATCGAATAGCTTAGTATGCTGCCGTGAGATTGTGTGTGGTTATTAGTATTTTTCATTTCGTGAACGCCATTAAGTAAACGACCGTGAAGATAAATATCCAAACTATGTCTAAGAAGTGCCAAAACAGACTAAGTAGACCAAGTTTCCTGACCATGAAAGAGTTTAGACCTCTTTTTTTTATAAAAGCGAGGGTAATGCTTAGCCATAGTAGTCCAGAAGTAATGTGTAATCCGTGAGTACCCACTAAAACGAAGAACGCAGATAAGAACGCACTATTTCGTAAAGTGTGGCCTTCGTGAATGAGTTCGGCAAACTCGTAGATTTCAAGTCCAAGGAATGCTAAGCCCAGTAAGAACGTAATTCCGAACCATATCATTACTTGGCTAACTTGATTGCGCCTAGCAGCAATCATTCCTATGCCGCATGTAAAGCTACTGGTAAGAAGTAGTAATGTTCCGGCCAAGGCTAGTTTTGGGGTAAACAATTCTTCACCCGTAGGCCCACCGGCGGTGCTGTTTCTTAGAACAGCATAAACAGCAAATAGTACGGCGAACATCAGAAGGTCGGTCATAAGGTAAACCCAAAAGCCGAAATAGGTGCGGTCGTCGGCTTCTGCCTGGTGGCTGGCGTGGGTTTGCGTATGAGGTGCTAAGTTGCTCATTTTTTGATCCCTACCAATTTAAGAGCCCAATTTAGACTAATTTTTATGAATTCGATTAGCCCCATGTCTTCTTCGTTATAACTTTTCTTAGATTCTCTTTCGATCTCGGCTTTACGCATTCTAGCTTGATGCTCTCGCTCAGTTTTTTCGACTTCTGCAGCAGGAATTGTAAATTCGGTATGCTCGTTAAAAGTCCTTGTTATAAAGAAGTATATTATGCCTATTATTGAGACAGCGGCCAACCAGTTCATTTCCCAGACAAATCCAAAGCCGGCAAAGAAAGCAAATATGGAAATGTATATGCCCGATGCAGTGCTTTTGGGCATATGGATATCTTCGTACTGAACTACTTTTGCGGGCGATTGTTTCATCTCCCAAAACGCATCAACGGATTTAACTTCAGGGATGACAGCAAAATTGTATTCTGGCGCAGGTGAAGCAACAGACCATTCCAGAGTTCGTCCTTCCCACGGATCGCCGGTAGTGTCCAGTAGCTTATTTTTTTGCATAAAGCTGGCGATTATTTGTACTACTTGCAGAGCTACGCCGATACAAATTACTAGGCCTCCAATAAATGCCATTATAAAGAACGGCTGCCAGCCAGTTGATGCTTCGTAACGGTCTAGTCGCCTACTGGCGCCCATTAAACCAAGAATATAAAGAGGAGTGAAAGCAAGGAAGAATCCTATGATCCAGCTCCAAAATGCGTATCTTCCGATCCTTTCATTAAGCCGAAAACCGGCGATTTTAGGAAACCAATAAGATAGACCAGCAAAAATGCCAAACAAAACTCCCCCGATTACCGTCGAATGGAAATGAGCTACTAAAAACAAACTATTGTGCAGCTGGAAATCAGCGGGCGGCACCGCCAGTAAAACGCCAGATATCCCACCGATAGCGAATATTCCCGCAAAACCTAAGAACCACAGCATTGGAGTCTCGAGCCGAATGCGACCTTTATGCATAGTTGCAATCCAGTTAAACACCAGTACCGTTGTCGGAACGGCAACCAGAACGGTCATAATTCCAAAGAAAGCGTTAACATTGGCCCCTGCGCCCATTGTGAAGAAGTGGTGCAACCAGACCGAAAGCGCAAGCGCTGAAACGCCGACTAATCCTATAACGTTAGATTTATAGCTGGCGAGTTTTTTGCGGCTAAAAGTTGAGACGATTTCTGAAAACACACCAAATGCTGGCAGCATTAATATATAGACCTCGGGATGACCCCACATCCATATCAGGTTTGTATACATCATAGCGTTTCCACCAAGATCTGTAGTAAAGAAATGAGTCCCTAGGTACCTGTCGAAGAACAATAAAAATATCGTCATTGTCAAAAGTGGAAAGACTGTAACGGCCATTATCATGCTGCATAGGCTGCCCCATGTGAACATCGGCATTTTCCATAAGCCCATACCTGGAGCTCGCATCTTGAGAATCGTCATAATAAAGTTTATTGCCCCAAGAGTCGTGCCAATTCCAGATATCTGAAGACTCCATATCCAATAATCCATACCAACACCCGGGCTAAATTCTTTACCAGATAAAGGAGCAACGGCTAGCCAGCCTGTCGCTGCGTACTCGCCTCCGAGCAAAAAGAACATATTTACCATTACTACACCAGCTACAAATAGCCAAAACCCTAGTGTGTTCATAAAAGGCGACGCTAAATCTCTAGCGCCAATCTGCAGAGGTACAATATAGTTTATAAGACCAAAAATAAGCGCCATCGCCACAAAAAACACCATAATATTGCCATGGGCCGTGAATATCTCTTGAAAATGCTGAGCTGAAAGGTAGCCATCATTACCAGATGCCAACGCCTGTTGAAGCCAAATCATTACTGCATCGATCCCGCCTCTTACAAGCATGAAACCGCCCACAATGAAATACATGATACCGATTTTTTTGGGGTCTGTTGATTTTAACCAATCTTCCCATAGCCACTTCCATTTCTTTTTATAAGTTAGGAATGCGGCAATAAATAAACCAAGTAGTAAAAACGAAACAGATCCCAATACTGTGTGTAGCTCATGTGGTAGATCATTTGCGGTTAATTTGCCTAAGAAAAATTCTCTCATTAGTGTCCTGTTCCATGCTCGTTATAATCTTCATTATTTTGATCCGGATTATGATTATGTGAGTCGCTGTATTTCATTAGTATATTGTCATATATATTAAGATCGACGTCAGAAAATATTGTTTTAGCATGATTCTCGCTTGGTGACAGAAGTTTCTCGTATTCTGACGAATTGAGTATAAGCTTTGAGCTTCGTACTTCTTGCAGCCAACTGTTGAACTCAGCTTCTGACCCGACACGGGCTACGAATGTCATGCCTGCGAATCCTTTACCGTTAATTTCGGGAGATCTACCAGGATAATCGCCGGGGGTGCTTGCAATAAGATTCAGTCGGTTTAGATGCCCTGTCATTGCATACAATTGGCCTCCGAGGTTTGGAATCCAGAACGAATTCATAGGTGCTTCGTCGGCTGTTAAGTCAAGCTGTATAGGTGTGTCGATGGGGATTTGCATAAAATTTACAGTTGCAATCTTTTGCTCTGGATAAATAAATACCCATTTCCATCTCATAGCCACTACTTTTATCAAAAGAGGTTCGTTGTCGCTAGCTATTGTCTTTTTGGGCTCTAAACGGTGAGTTGCTGGCCATAAGATAGTACCAATAATAACGGCAATAATTAGCGGAACTGCCCATAAAACCGGGACAAAAAGCTTGCCATGTTCTGTATCTAAATTTTGGGTGCTTATGGTCTTTTTTTCACGATATTTCCAGACCGTAAAATACAACACAGATAGAGATGGTATAGCTATTAACAATAATATTCCAACAATTGTGGCCGATAGTTTAAGTTGCTGCTCGGCGATCTCGCCTTTAGGCTGGAGTAATGGAATGTCTGCATTTCTTAGTAAAACCATCAGTATTATCGCTAGCACAACAAAACCCAACAGTGTCAGTAAAATTGCCCTGCCCTGATTCTTCTGCTTTCGTTTTGTCATATTAGAAATGCGCCCTAACCATGTTGCTTATAGCTAAGCATAAATACTATTGCTATTCAACTTGAGCTTAAGATTTTTAAGCTTAGCAAAATATTATGTTAAACTTTCAACGATGTTGAGAGCGTACTTGAAACTAACAAAACCGGGGGTAATGCTTGGTAATCTTATTACGACCATAGCTGGCTTTTTGTTTGCCAGTAATGGACATATTAATTGGCTGCTTTTTGTGACCACTACTTCTGGAACTGCCTTAGTAATATCATCGGCTTGTGTAATTAATAATTATCTTGATCAAGATATAGATTCAAAAATGGAAAGAACCAAAAACCGTCCGCTTGTTTCGGGTGAAGTCAAACCTAACTTAGCATTATTGTTCGGGGTAGTTATAGGGGTGTTGGGGATACTGACGTTAATATTGTGGACAAACTGGTTGGTAGTTGGCGTTGGAGTTTTCGGATTCATAACTTATGTATGGCTCTATGGGGCTTTGGGTAAGCGCAGAAGTGTGCACGGCACCTTAGTGGGTTCTGTCAGTGGAGCGGCACCTATCCTAGCCGGTTACGTAGCAGCCACTAATAGCTTGGACGCCACGGCATTAATATTGTTTCTAATATTGTTTTTCTGGCAAATGCCAGAGTTTTACTCAATATCTATATATAGAAAAAAAGAATACGCGGCGGCCGGCGTGCCAGTCAGTTCTGTTGTCCGTGGAGTAGCTGTTACTAAGTCGCAGATATATATGTATACAGTCTTGACAGTAATAAGCATTTTAGCGCTAGCACTGATGTCGTCAGCATCGACAATGTATTTTATAATCATGCTCGCACTAAGCTTATATTGGCTAAAAGTAACCTTCGAAGGAACTAGTACAAAGAACGATAATGTTTGGGCAAAGCGTAATTTTCGCATGAGCTTAGTTTTGCTGGTAGTTTTTTCGATACTCATTTCAATTAATCCCTATTTGCCGTAAAATAAGCTTATGATTATTATTCATGTGATTTTAGCGCTTTCAAGCCTAGCCGTAGCTACATATAACCTTTACAGGCCCGCTTCAAGTAGACTCAAATTAAGCTATGCTCTTGCAGCCGCTACACTTTCAAGTGGCGTTATGCTTGTTTTTATAAACAACGCATCAGTTTTGCGTACATGCGTCACAGGGCTTTTGTTTTTCGCTTTGGTCACGGCTATGAATACAGTTTCGAGCCGTAAACTAGCTTCAGTAAAAATTTAGACCTTAAGTATATATAATAAATAACCCCAGCATTTTCATGCCAAGGTTATTTATTATTTTAATTTTAGTAAAGTTTACAAAAGACCGAGCTTGCGAGCACATTGTGGCCATTGACCCCAACCACTACGGGCTAACAAGATTTCTGCACGCTTTATCTGCTCTTCACGACTATTTTGGTGAGGTAAGCCTGTTCCACCTACACCGCGCCATGTAGCTGGCAAGAATTGGAGACCGCCGTAGTATCCGTTTCCGGTATTTATGGCCCAATTACCGCCTGATTCACATTTTGCCAGACGATCCCAAACACTTCCGTCGGCCACTGCCGGAGCAGTTGATGCTATTGGCTTTGCAACCGCCTGCTTTTTGGGCGTGGTTGCTTTTTTTGCTACTGGTTTAGGAGCTGCTACAACAGCAGCTGTTTCAACTGGCAAGCCTCTGCTAACAAGTTGCTCATCTGCCTTAGGGATTCTAAGTTTTTGTCCAGGATAAATAACATCTGGATCTTTTACCTCGACGTTGGCGTCGTAAATGCGAACGTATGTCGATTCGTTTACTTTGGCAATTTTGCTAAGTGAGTCACCTTTGACTACTTCTACAATTTTTGGCTCGTTTGTAGTTTGTATGTTTGCTTCTTCGGCATGTGCCGAACCTGTGCTCGCGACGACAGCAATAACGCTGAACGCAGCAATGCTAGCCACTAAAGTGGTTAGTTTCATATCCCTCCTTGGGTTTACTTATTAGTATCAGCGAACGCTTTCATATACATCCCTTTTGGACGTAGTGCGTATAAGCTGATTTTGGTGCCTCCTCCTCACATATAGCGCCATAGGCACTTTTCGAGACACAAGACTTGAGCTTACAGCAGTCCCCCGCAGTTGGTCAAATTAGTTATCCACAGTTTTAGACTTAACTCCTTGAATTGAGTATTTTACTGCTGTGCACGTTACAACACGCATATCTAAATGAAAAAACTTCCCCTTTCGAGGAAGTTTTATAAATATTAGCAGCTTGCTGTATTACAAACGCTTGCGGTTGTTGGCTTTTACGAACACTATATAAAGTGTTGCTAAACCAACTAGTACATAGATAAGTCTGGATAGATCGCCGACTCCAAAAATTTCTGTCACTAAGTTAGTCTCAAATACGCCTATCATTAGCCAGTTTAGACCACCAATTACCATCAGCGCGAATGCTACCTTGTAAACTGTTACACTATTCATAGTTCCTCCTTTTTGCTCCATAATTATAGAAGCTTATTTATAACATAGCGCTTATTCTAAAAAATTGGTAGAGCCTAGCGTCGCAAATCTGCAAAAAGCTTAACAATTTTTCTGTAATCAAGTAACAGAAAAAACGTCAAACTTTTTTTGAAACCTCCTTTCCCCAAACAATCGGAATTGCTCGGGGGCCCCTAAACTGCTAAAATAAGCATTAGCCTATGTGAGGGCTTTTGCATCCGCGGATTCCTCCTCGCAAGACTTTATTAATAGCCGGGTTCGCCCCGCCTATCACTTACAACAACGTTCCTGAGCGGTAAAGTACGGTAAAACCGCCATTCTCTTATAGACATTCTTTTTCTGTAAGCCATGTTTCAACATGGCCTTTAGGGGAAGGAAGGTGAAATTCAAACTTGGTTTGAATGAATCTGGAAGGGTTAGCCCTTCCTCATAACTATTTATGTAAGTGAGGATTTTATAATGCGTATTTATTATTTCGGTGAATTAATCTCCGAGGTTGAGCTACCAATCAAAAACAAAATTATCAGAACCCAAAAGACCGACAATGCCCCATTCAAGATAAACGCCTTCCCCGGCGCCACCTGGAGCTGCAGCTCATGAAGGCAATCCATGAACACTTTTTAGAATCTAGTAGCTCGCAACTTGGGTTTGGGCATGGCCGCAAGTTCCTGATTGAGGAGCGTCAAAAGTACAATTATTGCGAGGCGCTAAGTCGAGAATCATTTAAGCAAAAAATCAACAGGATTCGAGACCGACCGAAGGGAGTCCGCCGAGACATTGTGCGCTTTGACGGCGACTCAATAAAGAACTGGAGGCTGCCCAAGAGTTTTTGGTTACTTTTTGCGGCCCAAAAAGTAATAAATGATTCGGGAGGTAAATTATGCGCGAAAGTTTAGACGAGCCAGTAAGTGTAGTTTGGTACTACAATGCACGTAACCGCCATATGCAGCCCTACATGCTGACATGGAACAATCAGGACTACAAACTGGGTAAGATTGACTATTGGCACAAGACTTGGGCCGGCAAACATCAGATCCATCATTTTTCGCTGTCCGACAAAGACGGCGGAGCTTACTTCAAGCTGGCGCTCAATACCGATACCCTTAACTGGGTTATAGAAGAATACATGTCGTCTCACGACGCCGCCATAACTTATCGAGGAGGTCAACCATGAAAAGTAGAAAATATAAGCAACGAGAGGAAGTACGTAGTATCTTGCACGCGATGCGCCTAGAACTAGCAGCCGAACGTTTGGCTCAGGATAAACTAGGCCACCAAAGCATGCTGCGTATCGATCAGTTACTAACTAGAGCACGCCAAGTAAGCTCTTAGGAGGCTTCAGATGTTCGGGAAAAATAAGCTACAGCCATTTTGGCTAACTTATGAGTTCTTCCGCCGTATCCTTGAACACAGGCTATATTTTCTTTTGCCGCCAGCACCGCTAAATAATCAAGTGCTATCTGCCTCTTACGGTGGTTGCCCCATAATCTAGCGGTTGGGTCTCTTTCTGCGCCGAAAGCTGAGTGTCGCCCAGCACTATTAAGTAGCCTAGATCCGACGCTCGGATGGAGTCCTTCAGCTACTGCCACCTTCTTAAGGTCTGCCTCATCTAAGAAAATCCGTCCGTCAATCTGTTCCATAACCTAATTATATAATATTTATGCAAACAAGCACTAATCTCAACACATCACCCCCCAAAATAATGCATATTGACCTGAACTCTTGTTTTGCGACGATTGAGGCGCAGGCTAATAGGCTGCTGCGCAATCGGCCGGTGGGCGTAGCTGCTTACGATACGCCGCGCGGTTTCGTGGTGGCCGCGAATTACATCGCCAAAGCCAAAGGTGTTAAGTTGGGTGTCAATGTAGGCGAAGCCAGAGTCTTGGCGCCCGGCATCGTGATTATGACTCCTGACCCAGCCAAGTATCGTGACGCCCACCAGAAGTTTAAGGATTTACTACTCGAGTACACCGACGACGTACACCCTAAGTCGATAGATGAGTTTGTGCTAAATTTTGCCGGTAGCGCTGCCCTGAGAATGCGCACTGCTCTCCCTCACAACCAAGCGATGCTGCAGATCGGCGACGAAATCAAGCAAAAGATTTATGAACGGCTAGGCGAGGCGGTGACAGTAAATATTGGCATTGGGACGAACCGTTTTTTGGCTAAGTATGCGGCTGGACTAGATAAACCTAATGGCATGACGCTTATCGACCATACTACCCTAAAAAGCTATTTACTGGACAAGGATCTGATAGATTTGCCGGGCATTAATACTCGGTATCGGCGGCGACTGTTTATGGGAGGCATAACTACGCCACTGGAGTTTCTGGCGGCCGATCGTGTGAAGCTGCAAAAGCAGATTTTTCAGAGTATTGTCGGGTATTACTGGTATTTGCGCCTCAGAGGTTATGAAATTGACGCTGCCGAGAGCCAAAGGCGTAGCATCGGGCACCAGTACGCTCTGCCGCACAAAACCGACGACCTTAAGGAGCTGAAGCGGCTGCTGCTCAAACTTACCGAAAAAATTGGTCGGCGCTTGCGTAAAAATGAGCTCTACGCCGGCGGAATCCACCTTTATTTGGGATTCGCCCAAATACAGGTAGATGAACGAGGAACGATGAACGATGAAAAGAAGATGAGCGTTAGTGAACCCGAGTCCGCGAGGGCTTTAGCGGGGGGAGAGCGCAGTCCGAATTCATTTCGGACAAGTTCGGGGGGCAGCGCCCCTCTAGGGTTTGAGAGCATTCATAGAATGCGCTCGTGGAAGCAAGGCATGAAAGTTTCGCATCGGCTTTATAGTACGGACGATATATATCAGGCAGCCTGCTACTTGCTCGACAAAGCGCTCTTGTACGACAAAGTAAGAATAATGTCGGTCACAGTATTTAATCTGTACCCTTGGGATCCTGAGCAACTGGACTTGTTTGGTCAAGATCGTATGCTACAAACAGGTCGCAGAATCAGTGACGCGATGGATGCAGTAAACAACCGGTATGGTGAGTTTGTAGTAACGCCCGCTACGATGATGGATATGAAGGGCGCTATCCTGGACCGTATAGCCTTCGGACAGGTTAGAGATTTGTAATGGTATAATAGTGGCGATGAAGCGAACGAAGGTAAAATACTTTGCCAAAAACAAAAAATCACGAAGCGTCTTTAGCAAGGCGAACTCAGCAGTTGCGATTATAGTGGTTGCGACAATTCTGGGAGGATATTCTTACGATAGATCAAGAGAGGCGCAAATAAATAATCAGACACCGGGGCCAACTATTCAACAACAAACTACTGAAGAACCGACAGATGTAGTGGTAGAGCCGCTAGAACAATCTAACCCAGCAGTTGAGACCCCGGCGCCTAAGCCCGCACCGGCAGCGAAATGGCCCGTACAGCTGACCTCCGCACAAGCCAGCTCGCTGACAGTAGTTGTTAACAAAAAACACAAGCTACCGAGCAGTTATGCACCTACACTCAAAAGTGCTTCCGGGGGTCAACTGCGACCCGAGGCGGCCGATGCACTTCAAACTTTGCTAAACGACGCTACTGCCGCAGGCGTTAATATGAACGTCATCAGCTCTTACAGGTCCTATCAAACACAGGTTACGACTTATCAAAAATGGGTTAATTTGCAAGGTCAAGCCGAGGCCGATCGTGGTAGCGCCCGCCCAGGACATTCCGAGCACCAAACTGGCCTGGCAGTTGATTTTGATGATGGTAGCGGTTGCTCGCTTTTAGAGTGTTTCGGCGACACTGCGGCTGGTAAATGGCTTGAAACCAACTCTCATAATTATGGATTTATAATTCGCTACCCTGCCGGCAAAGAAGCTCAGACTGGCTACCAATACGAACCATGGCATTTACGTTATGTCGGCGTCAGCGAGGCGCAAGCTATTAAGTCAAGCGGCAAAACAATGGACCAGTATTACGGCGTAGAAGCCGGGGGATATAACTAGAATACTAGACAGTAGTTGTATAATTATTGTATGGCAATAAGAAATTACACGGTTAAGTACGCAGCAACAGCAAGCGCAGTATTAGCGGCTTTCGTAGCATCAATTATGATAATCGGAAATAATTATCAGATCGAGCCAGTTTCTGCCACAGATCATTTCGTTAACGACTTTTTTAAAAAGCTTTTTGTTTTGATAATCTTAGGAACGATCGTTTATTCTATTTATGTATTCGGATCCAAAAACACTGGTAGAAAAGAAAAAAATATACTATATCTTCTAACTCTTATAATTTTCATTAACTATTTTATCTTTACCGATGGTCTTGCGCTAATTACTCAGCTTTTTCAAGACATATTTTAAATTGACTTACTACTTCTCAAATAAAAAAATTGAATTACCTGGATAAGCGTTTGCGTTTGTTGTGGTCTAGTTCACGTTTGCGTAGGCGTAGGGATTTCGGTGTTACTTCTAAAAGCTCGTCGTTTTCGATAAAATCTAGTGATTCTTCGAGGCTCATTTTGATTGCTGGAGTTAGTTGAACTACTCCGTCGCTGCTTGAGCTTCGCATATTTGTCAGGTGCTTTTCTTTGCATATATTGACTTCGAGATCGCCCGATCGATTGTACAAACCGACTATCTGGCCTGCATAAATGATTTCGTTAGGGCCGACAAATAATAATCCTCGTTCCTCGGCGCTTTGCAATGCGTACGGTGTGCTCGTGCCCGCTTCCCATGCGACAAGTGCGCCGCCGCGTAACTGTTCTAAAGCAGGACTAACTGGTGCATATCCATCTAATAATGCGTTCATGATGATAGTGCCGCGGGTAGCTGTTAAAAGCATATTTCGCGCTCCAAGTAATGAGCGAGTTGGTAAGCGATAAACTAATTTAGTTACACCTTTATTGGTCGAAAACTGATCTACTAATTCGGCTCGGCGTCGTCCAAGTTCCATTTGCACGGCGCCTACATGTTCGGCGGGAACTTCTACGACTAGCTCCTCAACAGGTTCGACTTCGACACCGTCCTCTAGATGAGTGACAACTTGTGGCCGACCGACTTCAAGCTCAAACCCTTCTCGGCGCATAGTTTCAATAAGTACTGAAAGGTGTAGCTCGCCTCTACCAGCGACTAAAAAGCCAATTCCCTGCTCTTCGACACGTAAGCCAACATTAGTTTCCAGTTCCTGCTTTAAGCGATCGCCAATCTGGCGACTAGTAGTAAATTCACCTTCCCGGCTCTTAAGCGGGCTGGTATTTGGCCCCATATAAATCTGCAGAGTGGGTTCTTCGACAACAATAGTTGGCAAAGCTTCCGGATTATCAATATCGGCAACTGTATCTCCGATTTGGGCATTGTTTAGGCCCGTAACACTAATAATGTCTCCTGCAGAAGCTGAATCAATTTCGAGATAAGTTAAGCCTATTGTTCGATAGATGCGATCGATTTTTGTCTTAACAATTTTATCTTTACTGCATAGGCTAACCGGCTGTCCCTTAGCTATTACGCCGCGTTCTACTCTGCCGACTGCATATTTACCCTGATAACTGTCGTAACGAAGGCTGGATACAAGCAGCTGGAATGATTTATCGGATGACAAATCAGGAGCTGGTATTTTATCTCGTATAGCTTCAAAAATCGGCGTTAGATCAGCCTCGGCAGATTTATCGGCAGGAATACTGTCCCAGGCTTTGGCTTCGCGACCAATTGCATAATATATCGGATAGTGCAACTGATCTTCGTGAATAGCTAGTTCTAAGAACAAATCCGCTAATTCATCCTCTACTTCGCTCAATCGTGCTGCGTCTTTATCGATTTTGTTAATCACTACTACTGGCTTCAGCCCAAGTTGAAGAGCTTTACTTAGCACAAACTTAGTCTGAGGCATTGGGCCTTCCTGCGCGTCAACAATCAGTAGGCAACCGTCGGCCATTCTGAGCGTACGTTCTACTTCGCCGCTAAAATCTGCGTGACCCGGTGTGTCTATAATGTTTATTCTTAAATTTTCCCAGTCAACCGCTGTAATCTTGGCGGTAATTGTAATACCACGTTCCTTTTCCTGATCGCCGCTATCCATTATAAGATCTTGGCTCATCTCAGACTGATTGTCGCGGAAAGTGTGGGATTGTTTCAAAAGACCATCAACTAATGTGGTCTTGCCATGGTCGACATGAGCAATGATTGCAATGTTTCGTATATTATCTGTTGCCATAAAAAACGCGCTCTATTGTCGAGCGCCCTACTGAAATGAATTATAACTCAAATAACAGATAAAAACAAGCCCGAAAACGGTTGTGCTAGAAATAGAATCAGCCTATAATTTACTCTGTATGTTTAGCGAGGGAATCTGAAGTTGAAAATATTGATGTTGGGCTGGGAATTGCCTCCGCATAACAGCGGCGGTTTAGGTGTCGCCTGTCTTCAGTTGTGTAAAACTTTGAGCGACAGCGGAGCCGATATCGATTTCATACTTCCCTACGACAAAGATCACGTAGTAGATTTTATGAAAGTTTTGCCAGCCGTTCCGGGAGGGATTGCAACAACCGAGGAACTCTATCAAGCTTACGACTCGACGACTGTTAATACTCTTTACGCCGCGAAATATGGGTCTGGCTCTGACCAATATCACAGATATGCTGACGGTGTAGAACAAATCGTAAGTTTAGGTGAGTACGACGTCATTCATGCACATGATTGGCTAACCTTCCGTGGGGCAATACGAGCAAAACAACTCACTGGTAAACCATTAATTGTTCATATCCACGCGACAGAGTATGACCGTGCTGGCGGTAAATCAGGCAACCCGATAGTCACTGAGATCGAATATCTCGGCATGCAGCTTGCTGACAAGATAATAACTGTTAGCCAGGCCACAAAGGATATCGTCGTACGAGAGTATGGTATTAATCCGAATAAAGTAGATGTTGTGCACAACAGCATAGATGCCAGCTTTTACGAGAAGTTAGACGATATGAATGCATATAAATACTTAAGCCAACTTAAGTCGGATGGCTGGCGAGTTATTGGCAATGTCGGAAGATTAACTGTTCAAAAAGGATTGTACAATTTCCTTCTTGCCGCACGTGAGGTAGTACAGCGCGCACCTAAAACCATGTTTTTGATTGTCGGTACAGGTGATCAAGAGGAAGAATTGATTGAACACGCGGCCGGTCTAGGAATATCAAAAAACGTGTTATTTATAGGTTTCCAGCGGGGCAAACAGTGGCGAGACGCTTTTGCTATATGCGATCTTTTCGTTATGCCGAGTGTTTCTGAACCTTTTGGCTTGGTGCCGCTCGAAGCTATATATTATGGAACTCCCGTACTTATTACCAAACAGTCTGGCGTTGCAGAAGTTCTAAATCATTGTTTGAAAGTAGACTATTGGGATATTGAAGCAATGGCCGATCAAATGACAGCGGTTGTTCTGCATGATAGCTTGCGGGATACCCTGCACCAAGGTTCATTGATAGATCTGCAGCACTCTAGTTGGTTAAAAGCCAGCGATCGGATTATGAATATGTACGGAGAACTCGCAGGTGTTGCCTCATGAAGTCGATAAATCTGTATCTACACGTGCACCAGCCTTACCGGGTACGAGATTACACTATATTTGACGTAGGAACTGAACATAATTACTTTGATGCGCCCGATGGAGATCGTCGAAACAATGCAGATATTATTCGTAAGGTAGCCGAAAAATCTTACCGGCCAACTAACGAACTTTTATTAGAATTGCTGGAGAGTCATCCTGAGTTTAAACTTAGTTTGTCAATTAGTGGCGTAGTATTGGATCAGCTGGCAGATTATGCACCAGATGTTTTAGAAAGTTTCAAAAAACTAGTAGACACAGGCCAAGTTGAGCTTGTCGGCGAAACTTTTTACCATTCGCTAAGCTTCTTTTATTCTAAAGCCGAGTTTATAGAGCAAGTAAAATCACATCGTCGTAAGCTCGGCGAAATATTTGGGGTCACACCTACGGCATTTCGCAATACAGAACTAGCTTATAATAACGAACTTGCGATGTGGGCTGACGCTGCTGGTTACGAAACAATTTTGGCGGAAGGCTGGGATCCTGTTCTGGGTTGGCGTAGTCCAAACTATGTTTATCGACCTGTCCAGACCAAAAATATTAAACTTTTGCTAAAAAACTATCGGCTTAGTGATGATATTGCATTTAGATTCGGCAATAAAAACTGGGAAGGCTGGCCGATGACTGCTGATAAGTTCGTGCACTGGCTTAATAGTTCGGGCGAGGCCGACATATTTAACCTATTTATGGATTATGAGACTTTCGGCGAACACCAATGGGACGACACTGGCATATTCGATTTTATGAGACATTTGCCGGGCGCATGGCTGGCTGATCCGAACCATAAGTTTATGACAGTAACCGAAGCTTCTAAAGAGTTTGAGTCGAAAGATTTTATTGATATGCATAATACTGTTACTTGGGCGGATACTGAGCGAGATTTATCAGCTTGGTTAGGTAACGCCATGCAACAGGAAGCAATAAACGCAGTTTTCGGTTTGGAAAAGGCTATAAAAGCCACCGAGGACAAGCAACTACTACATGACTGGCGCCGACTAACCACCAGCGACCATTTTTATTACATGTGCACCAAATGGTTTAATGACGGCGATATTCATGCCTATTTCAGCCCTTATGAAACTCCTTATCAGGCATTTATAACTTATATGAATGCCTGGCACGATCTTAAGTCTCGTTTAATGGAGGTTAGTTAAATGGGTCGACCTATAATTCTAAGTAACAGCCGACTGGCTGTCGGTTTAAACGAAGGCGGTTTTGTACATGATTTCTATTTTCCGTATGTAGGCTTAGAAAACCTCACGACTTCGAGGAGTTTGCACCACAAAATTGGTGTCTGGGTCGATGGCGGGTTTAGTTGGCTTGATGACGGTAAATGGAGTATAGATATTAAGTCTTCGTGTGATAGTTTGAATAGCGATATAACTATGACCAACCAGGACCTTGGTTTGAAAATTCATTTTACAGACTGGGTCGACGTTGAAAAAGACGTATTTTGTAGAGATTTGAATGTCGAAAACTTATGGGACACCACGAGAGATTTTAGAATATTCTTTCATCAGGTCTTTCAGATAAGTAACGACGGTCGAAGCGATACAGTGTTATACGTGCCAGACGAACATTACATGCTGGATTACAAAGGCAGAGTATGTTTACTTGCTTATGCAAGAACCAGCGAAGGTAAAAGGTTCGATCAGTACGCCGCCGGAAGCTACGGCGTAGAGGGAAAATCCGGCACTTATCAGGACGCTGAAGATGGTGAACTTAGCGGTAACGCGGTAGAGCACGGTGGAGTAGATAGCGTAATTCGGATATCTGAAAGACTGGAGCCTAATGCCAGCATAGGAATTGAATATTGGCTTGCTGCAAATGACTCCCAGTTCCAGTTAGAAGTAGATCACGAGTTTATTTTGCGAGAAGGACTAACGAAACGACTAGAAGCCGCCCAGAACTGGTGGTCGGAATGGCTTCAGCCTGCAATTATAGAGCTTCAAGAGTATGATCTCGACGCCCATCAGCTAAACCTGATTAAACGTTCGTTAATGGTCATAAAAGCACATTGTGATCATCGAGGCGGGATTGTGGCGTCTTGCGATTCCTCAATCTACAATTATAACCGCGATTATTACAGCTATGTCTGGCCTCGAGATGGTGCTTTTGTACTATGGCCTTTGATTAGACTTGGATTATTCAAGGAGGCTCGAAAGTTTTTCAGATTTTGCCGCGATATCCAAAAAGAGGACGGTTACCTGATGCATAAATATCAGTCAGACAGGTCTATTGGTAGCACGTGGCACCCGCTTATCAAGCACGGCCGACATGAACTTGCCGTGCAAGAAGACGAAACAGCAATTATAGTATTTATGCTTGGTGAGTTTCTCGACTACAGCCACGACGATCAGTTTGTCCAAGAAATGTATAATGAATTTGTCATACCTGCTTGTAACTTTATGGCAAGATTTGTTGATACAGCGACAAATCTCCCGCACGCAAGTTACGACTTATGGGAAGAAAAGTTTTTAACTCACAGCTACACAACAGCCCTAACTTACCGCGCATTATTAGTAGGCTGTCGTTTAGCTGACAGATATGATGAAACTGATGCATATGAAGAATGGCGCACTGCAGCAGACAAAATGCAGGCTGCTTCATCATTGTTCTTCAATCCCGAGACCCAGTCACTTCGTAAAGGCTACCTGTTAGATCACGACGAAAATCTGGATTTTGATAACACTCTAGACGTATCCTCGCTATATGGACATATGACCTTTGATTTTGGCGAGGATAAAAGTTTTGTTGCGCACACGGCGCGTGCTATTGAAACAAATCTGCTAAATTCTAGTCCTAGCGGTGGCGTCCCGCGTTACGAACTCGACAACTATTTTGCCGAGGATCCTAAGCATAATGGCAACCCCTGGTTCGTAACTACATCGTGGCTAGCTCAATATTATATTCGAGTTGGGCGCAAAGATGACGCCAAACGCTTATTGGACTGGATGAGCTCACATTTAAGCACTACACTAACGCTTCCTGAGCAAATTGGCGCAGATACATCCAAGCGTGTTGGAGTGGAGCCGCTCGTGTGGAGTCACGCTGAACTTATAAATACATTACTTGATTTTAGCAGCAAATAACTTTTCTTGAGGTTGGCGGTTCGATAGCTTCCATAGCTTATTTGATCCAACCCATGATAATCCTGTTACGAATGCTCCCATAATAAATCCTAATGCAGTAGAAGAGCCAGGGCGTACTTCTTCATTTTCAACAAGCATACTCTGGGCTTCACTTATAATTTCTTGTAGGTCGTAGTTTATCTGAGCACCTTCGGGCGAAATTGATATATCGTTAATACCTATATTGCCGATGAGAATTTTCAGAGTGTGGGGTTCGCATGAACCTTCACTAGTTTCAAAATACTTTATGCATTCTGTAGTATTATTTCGCAGCTCATTAGTATCGTCACCCCAGATAGAGCCAACATATACCCCCGAAATTATGCCAACAGGAGCACCAGCCACAGCAAGTCCCACCGCTGCGGCTCGTAGTTTGCTCATTTGCTTAACCTTTTCGAGGCTTTACTTCGTTACGACCTAGGTTCTTTTTTGTTTCCTCGTACCAAACATGTTTGCGAGCCAAAGGGTCATATTTCTTTAGACGAAGTTTTTCAGGCGTATTCATAGTGTTTTTACGCGTGTAATAAGTACGATGACCAGTCTCTTCACTGACCATACCTATTAGTTTTCGCTTGTCGCCTTTTTTTGCCATATTTAATACTTCTCAACTTTCAACTGTAAATTCTACCTGATTAACAGATATAAGTCAATAATTTGCCCTATAAGCTTCTGATTCGAGGAATATTGCTTTATTCATGTCGGATTCTAGCTGATCAGCGAGGAGCGCAGTCTCATCCCAAGCCAACATTTCGCCAGTCAATTTCATTAGGCCAATTGCAAGAATTGGTATAGCAGCTAATGGATAAACTAGTGTCGCCGGAATGCAAATAGAGGCTCCACCTACAGC
>JALYSF010000045.1 GCA_030854905.1 bacterium | reverse complement strand
TTCTTGGTCTGTAACGACAATCCCGCGTTTCTTAGCCTCTTGCTCGATAATGGCATCATTCACAACCTTATCTAATGCCCGTTGCTTGTAGCTAGCCAGTTGCTGTGCTCCCGACTCGCTAGCAAAGCTCAGTTTTTGCTGACGCTCGTAATAATGCATGTAGTGCCTAAGCTCAAATAAATATGATTCATAGGGAATAAAACTGCTCCCCTGCCTGGCAATAGGCAACGGCAACACTTGAGTAACCCGGTATATGAAAGTATTAGAGGACTGTAGTCTATAAAGTGAAACTGTCGTAAAAACAATAAATGCTAAAACAAGAAACAACAGAATTCCAGATGAAACTAATACGATACGGTGTTTACTGTGCTGCAAAGGATAGATATATTTGCGGGCGCCCTTTAGAACCTCTTCACGCTGGCTGGCTATAGTTTCAGTAGTAATTCTCGGAACAACATCGGTTTCGCTGTCACGACGCGCTAAAGAGTTTGCTTGCTTTTTGGTACGAGCTAATGCGCTTTGTAATCTTTTTTTCATCTTATTCTAATACCTGGTTTAGTTCGCTAGTATCATTTAGGTTGCCGTACTCTCTTAGTAAATCAGACAATTCGTTAATAGTTTTTTCAGGGTGGTGCACATCATGAATCACGATGTCACCTAAGTACGTCTGCATGACTATTGTACCAAATCCTAGAAGAGTCTGTTCTATGCCTGCTACCTGATAGTTTAGTGACTGTATTTGCTTTAGGCTCAGATCGGACACGCTACGGTTGAAAAGTCCTTTTTGAGTCAACTGAATGTAGCGCTCGTTCGTGATAATGAACATGCTGTAGTACCAAGCAATCCAGTACGGAAACATAATTAAGCACGCTAAAATAAACCCGCCAAGTAACCCTAGCCAAAGCATTGTCATAGTAGGATTGATAAGCGAAGGAACTGTACCAAGCAGTAGACCTAATGAGCCATAAATAAGCCCCTTTCGCATTACAACTGGGTGTTTACGAAACATTAGCAATACTTCTTCATTCTCGTGCTGTCCGCGAAACTGCAGGCTCACTGTGTTCGCCTCATCTGTTTTTGGAGGAGCTCTGCTCCTCCAAGCTTGTTCGGAATAAATCCGTACTGCGCTTTCCACCTCGCTAAAGTTCGGCTATCGCCTCGTTCGCTACGCTCATTCAGGTTTTTGTCTTTTGCCATGAGCGTATTATAAATCGATAAGTGTAAGAGTCATAGTGTTTAGATCCATTAACCAGTTAATGTATACTAAAACGGTTGCATGTCCCTGTAGTTCAACGGATAGAATAACTCCGTCCTAAGGAGCAGATATTGGTTCGATTCCAGTCGGGGATACCATATTATTAGCTTTGTGCGTCTAATTATTAATTTTCTAGGCGCTAGTGAACGCTTCATGCACGGTTTTGTAATCATCAAATATCTCAGTTTCAGAAAACCACATACTAATTTCCTGCTTGGCCTCATCAACGGTACCCGACGCGTGGATTAAGTTAGCAGCACCCTTTTTAGCCGCAGAAGCACGACCGAGGCTTAAATGGGCGTAGTCGCCGCGAATTGTACCTGGAGGAGAATCCTTGGGTCCTGTTTTGCCTACCATTTTCCGCACAATCTCGACGGCGTGTCCGCCTTCTAAAATAATTGCTACAACCGGCGCTTCTTGCATAAACTTTCTGGTGGCATCGATTATCATTTCGCCGATCTCTTCAACTGTTTCGCTATACTCAACGCCGTAACTGTCCCAATCTTCTTTTGTTTTGTTACCGACTATCGGTATTAGAGCATCTGGGTAGTGCTTCTTTAGAAGCTCCATTTCCGGAACCATCATCTTCATGGCTACAATTTTGAGTCCTGCCCTTTCGAACCTGGTAACAATCTCGCCGCAAAGCGCTCTTTGCACAGCGTCTGGCTTAAGAATAACTAATGTTTTTTCCAACGTTTACTACCTCTCGTATAAATTACTTACTCAAATTATAACAGATACGAGCCAACAATTCTTGCCTAAATATCTATATTTTACGAACGAATTATAAGCGCAAAAATCGGCTAATCAATTTATAAATACATAATATGTCGTACAATATGCTTATGTCTAAGCACTTTGCCCTTCTAAAAACCGATTTTCTTGAATATCTAGAAATCGAAAGAGGCCGTTCCCAAAAAACTATAGAGAATTACGACCACTACCTTACACGACTGATAGATTTCGCTGGCGATATTACAGTTAAGGAGCTCAACCCTGAACTTGTTCGCAAATGGAGGCTTTGGCTCAACCGTTTAGGGACCAGCAACAGCGATGAACTCCAAAAAAACACGCAGAACTACCATCTGATAGCACTAAGAGGATTTCTAAAATTTTGTGCCAAAAGAGGTATAGAGGCGATGCCAGCTGATCAAATTGAACTGGCAAGTGCCAAGCGTAAACAAGTTACTTTCTTGAACGAGGACGAACTGGAAAGATTGATGGCCGTACCTAAACTCGATACCAAAAGCGGCTTACGAGACCGCGCAATCTTGGAACTTCTGTACTCCGGAGGGCTGCGTGTCTCTGAGCTAGTATCGCTTAATCAAGGCGATATAAACCTCAAAAGACGAGAGTTCATGGTGCGCGGTAAAGGCCAAAAGGACCGCCCAATATTTGTCAGCGAATCGGCCGCTTGGTGGCTGCAAAAATACCTGGAAAGCCGGGACGACAATATTAGAGCTTTATTTATCCAATTTAGTGGCCGAGCCAAAATCGATCAAAGCGGTAATCACCGTAGACTTACTCCTCGCAGTATCCAAAGAATGATTGCCAAAAATGCTTTACTCGCCGGAATAACCAAACACGTTAGTCCGCACACAATGCGGCACAGTTTCGCAACGAATATTATTATGAACGGTGGCGACTTACGTAGCGTACAAGCAATGCTCGGCCATAGTAATATATCTACTACTCAAATCTACACTCACGTAACTGACCCGCACCTCAAGGCTATACATGAAAAATTCCACAGCTCTAGTAAAAATGAGTCTTAAACTAAGTGATAACGCCTAATTGCAAAGGATATCGCTATTAACGGTAGTGCCTGTGACACTGTATAATTTGCAGACACCGTCTTGCGACTGGATACTGGCTTCCGGTATCCTGTATTCCTCATATATAGGGAGTCTGACTTGCAAGCGTCTAAGTACATCGTTAGCTCTACCCGTAGAATCAACCACTACTTGGGCATTAGCGAATGAAGTTCTGTTGCCACTAGCTGATTCACCTTCAATTATCAGGTTTAAATCACCGTAAATCGACTTTATCCGAGCGTAAAAATCGGCATTTGTAGGTAAGTTCGTAATAGATAGTGAGCATGGGTATGGAGCAGCACCGGTGCAGTTAGCGCCAACCGCCCTACCTCTATCGACTCCACTATCGTTGCCTACTCCAGCCCTATAGTTCTCAATATCTACGCTACTAACACCAGAAGCGCCGCAGGGGTACATCAAAACTGTAGCGGTTTCTTGGTCAAGAATATTTCTCTCTATCTGTGGTGCAGGCGCCCCGTTATGAACTGGAATCAGATCTATCTGAAGCATGCCGATCCGGTTAGCCGCACCCCAGTCATCGGCAGGTATATTAGTATTTACACCGGTGCAGGTATTGTCGTAATTTGTTCTGCTAGGGTTATTATCTCCCCATGAGAAAGTTAGTCTAGAAGCATTAGGTCGTGCGTTTATAGGTATTACTTTTGAGCGCTCAGGCTTGATAGCGCCATTATTAGCCTCAAGGTATTCTGGAGTTGGATCATACATGACGCATGTGAACCGAACATCGGGGGTTGCAGGGTCTATTACCCCGTTACCAAAAGGTGTAACGTCGCAATTCGTTTTAGCCGATGCGGGCGTTCCTGATGAGTTGATAAAGGCTGATACGGCGTTGATGCCTGATTCCGCAGCATAAAATGCCTGTGTTGATAATTGGTTATCCAAACCCTGACGTTGTTCACGCTGAACCATTCGCGCAAACCCTAGAGTAATTAGCGACATAATAACCATGATTACCGACGTGACCATAATCGCAACCATACCGTTTTTATTACGCGAATTAGTATTCATGACTATCTACTCCCAAATCTACGTTTAACAACTGTGTTGACTTCAGCAAGAGCGCAGAACTCTGTACCAGTACCGCTCCTACATATTACTCTGCCGCTATTTGATGGGTCTACGTCAATCAAATCCGTATCGCCGTAAACTATAGCTACTTGTATTTCCCAAAGTCTGCCATCTGTTCCAGCGACCGGGGCGACCCTTAGACGACTAAGTCTCATATTCTCGCCTACCATCGATTTATCGCTGCCTGATATGGGATTAGTTAAATCTACCTTGTAGGCATTGGCATTGGACTGATCGCAACAAGTATTAAGGTCACGTCGCACCATTACATTTCTAATCTCTTTATCTACAGGTACTGCACTGGTATTGTTAACAGCTTGTCGATCAATGGCATATGTATAGCTCCTATAGCCAACACAAAGTATCCCTGAGGCATCATCACCTGCTGTAACTTGTGGACCGGCAGGACCGATAGTAGACATAATTCTATCCGATGACAACTGTATGCTCTGCGACAGTTCATCGGCAATTGATCTGGCTGCTTCCTGCGCCTTTGATGACGAAATTCCTTTATAGTACGCCCTACTTATCTGGACAAGAGCGTTAAGACAAATTAGCAGCAGTAGTGAGAATATTACTGTAGCTATCATTAACTCAATAATGGTAAACCCTTTGCTAAATCTTTTGGCCCGATTTGTATTATTCATCACTGCGGATACCTATAAGTCAGTTTTACTTCGGCCTTATTAGAATCGATGCCCCCAGGAGGTGTCCAACGTACAATAGTTATGAAGATGTCTCCACTTCTCTGTATAAAATAACTATAGAAACCTCGCGTACAAGCCGCCGATCCTCCGGGCTGGAAGACTGGAACGGAGCTTGCGCTCAGACAAAAGTCCGTTCCTTGCGTAAATAAATTTGTCCTATTTACATCTTCAAGTGACTTCATAAACTCAATTTGAGACTCGGCTACCTTTAGCGCTTCGGTGCGTTCTTGTGTGAACCGGCTTGTACGAAGATTTGTCGAGGCTGTTGTGTACGCTGCCGCCAGCACAAGCCCGATTATAGCCATCGACAGCATAACCTCTATGATTGTATCTCCTCGTTTTGATTTGTTCATGAACATAACCCACTTATTAAATCTAATTCGCTTCGGACTTTGCTAGCTATGCCACCCTCTCCGACAATAATCCTAGCTTTTTTCGCGTCACCAGGATATTCTACGCAAATTTCTACACCTTGCAGCGGCCTAACTATACTTGAAGAGTTTAGCCCGTCTAGCTCGTCAACGTATTGTTGCATCGTAAGCCCAAGGTTACCAGTCAAGGCGTATAGCCTGGTCTCGCTTAACCCATTTTTTATTGAAGCAGAACTACTATCAAAGCCGCTAGCGATAACTATTGCCCCGTAAGACGTATAAGGCGGTGCTATATCATAAATACCCGTTACCCTTAAGCCGAATCTTAAACCTTTAAATTCTGTCAAATCAAAAGGATTACCAGGGTTATTATCGTACGCCACTTTAGGATTGGTAGATTCAACCGCTACTTTACTGTTTGATTCTATTGAAGGCCTTACGCCTACTAGTGTCGCTAGAGCGAAGTCGTCGGCATCGTTATTTCCATTTAAATTAAACAATACGGCTTTACCAACTGAAATACAATCATCACTACCACCATGTTCATCAGGGGTACCCCCGGCAGTAGTGAAATCAGGTCTTGGGTTTCCTCCCCCTAAAGCCCGGCACTCGAATCCGGTAGGAGCTGGGTAATAACCAGCTGCAACGTCGTTTAGCACATCTTCCATCTGCCCTTCAAAATCTCTGATTGATTGAGTGTATTGAACCCTCTGCTGACGACCGTTGACTCCTGCTGCTGCGCTAACAAATATCAGTCCAGAAATGGCAAGGAAAATCATTACTTCAAGAATAGTATAGCCACCCCTAATATGAGTCATATTAAGGCCAGTATACCAT
>JALYSF010000044.1 GCA_030854905.1 bacterium | reverse complement strand
TCACCGAACCTAGAACGATCAGTATTGTTACTTAACGTGAGTGTATTGCGACAACTACAAAATGCCGTTCAATGCCTTCTGCTGACTGTGTTTGCTGAAACATTCTTACCGCATAGCCGGCTTTAGTTATTTTATCGTTTAGCATGCATTCTTTATGGCCTTTTGTACTGTTGAGCCAGCTAGAAAAATATACAATTTCATCCATTGAGCTCTCCAGCGCTAGATTTTCGCAGCTATAACCGCTTTTATTGCTTAATTTATCGAAGTAAGTTTTAGCAGAAGAATTTTTATGCGAGTATTGCCGTTCGGCTACTATTTCTTGGGCTCTTACGGTTGCAATATTGGCTAGCTCAGCGTCGCCAAGAAGCGTAGGCAAGTTAAGCTTTTGACGTTCATTATTAACCTGTTGAAGTAGCACATTTGGGTTAGGCATAGCACTACTAAAGGCAAAGGTCGTTGCAGAAGCAACTTGCGGTGATTTTACCGTATTGGACACCTCATCGTGTGGAGTACCCGCTAAATAAATAGTTACAAATATCAGTGAAGATATAACTAGTACAATTCGCGGGAACACGCTGTAACCAACCTTCATAATCTAATTATAACACATATCATACATATAAGTCAAATCATAAACCTTACAGAGCAACAGTTGCTATGCTAAGTACCACTAATGGCTATATTAGTGATTATGTTGGTTGTTAATTATTGAACGTAGTAGCTCATTAGTTATGAGTCGAAGTAATTGTGCTAATTATATGTAATATCGGTACATAGATATACAAGAAAACATTTAAGCCTGTAACAGTTACGGTTGGTGCAATTATTATTGCCTCGCCGCTGCCAGATGAGGCAGGGCTAGCGCTACTTGGATTATCAAGGATATCTATGGCAAAATTATTGTTGCTAACTTTAGCTCTCAACGGCGCCGGCATACTCATTCTGGTTTTGGCCTTTACATAATAAGTAACTAGGACAGTCTTCCGCAGGATATGTCGCAGACAGCTTTCGGCGAATCCACATCTTCAAATACTCATAAAAAAGTTTATCATTGCTGAATATGCCTGGCTGGGTAGGTCGATATAGAACCCTTTTTGTAATAAATATTAGTCATTTTGTAACTTTGTCTTACCTAAAATTTGCGTCGCTCTTACAAGGTTTTGTTCCTATATAATATTCTGTAAGTTTAGCAGTAGATTGCATGCTTATGTAACGCAGATTACATATTGTAAAAATGTATCGTAGTATACTCTTGTTATGGCCAACATGAGACTAAGTCGAAATGATATCGAGAGCATATCTGCTCATTTTAGTAATGGTAAATTAATGCACTTCAAAAAAGGCGAGACGATTATCCATGGCACGATAGAACCCGACGGTGTCTATTTAGTTTTAGAAGGATACGTAAAAGCATACTCCGTCTCACCTCTTGGTCAAATAAATCTGCTACTGATTCACGGCGAAAACGAAATCTTACCGCTGCCATGGGCGTTAGACGGACCACAGAAGTTGGGGATTTTTTACGAAGCCCTGTCTAAGGTCACTGCACTTAAAACTTCAAAACATGATTTGCGTAAAGCTATGGGTAGCGATCAATGGCTAACAGAACAAATCTTACGTCAATTTGTGAATACTTTTACGGTCTATGCACAAAGAATCCAGAGCCTAGGCTATCGCTTACCTAGAGAACGAGTAATATCATCACTTCTTGATCTCGCTACACGTTTTGGTGCTGTACATACGCAAGGGATCGTTATAAAAGCTCCTGTAACCCACCAAGATATATCAGACTCAATTAGCATGACGCGGGAAACGGCAAGTAAAGCTTTGGAATTATTATTTAAAGATAAACTACTGTACCAAAAGAATCATTTATTTATTATTCGGGATGAACAAAAACTAAAAGATGAGTTACTGTAAGCAGTTAATTGAGAGCTATAAGTGTTGACAATTTCCTGATAAGTAGTTGTGTAACAATATTCACAGACATATGAACAAACCTAGTTGATAATGATTCATATTAAAGAGAGTAATATGACTGCAAATCAGTTAAGAGGAGACCCCTACATGAAAAGCTACACTAATACAAAACTAACTAGAGGAGTCATAGCGACAGTACTGGTAGCTTTCGTAAGCACCATGCTGGTATTACCGCTCAGCGTATACTCCTCCAGTCACCGAGAAGCGCCACTTATATCCGGAGACCCTTCAGCCGACGGCACAGACTTATATGTTTTTGTCAGTCCTGATGCGCCAGATACCACCACACTTATTGCTAACTACTTGCCATTTCAGAATCCAGCAGGTGGGCCAAACTTTTATACTTTTGATGACAATGTGCTTTATGACATCAATATAGACAATGATGGTGATGCTGTGCCAGATATAACTTACCAATATAAGTTTACGACTACTACTCAGAATCCTGACACCTTTCTGTATAACACTGGACCCATCAAATCAGTCGATGATCCAAACTGGAACATTCGCCAAACGTATAGTTTAACCAAGATTACTCCTGCAGGTTCGACGGTGTTAGGCACCAACATTCCGACTCCACCAAGTAACATAGGGCCAACCTCAACACCAAATTATGAGCAGCTCCAAGCCCAAGCAGTAAAAACAGTTGGCAACGTTAAGAGTTTTGCTGGTCAAAGTGATGACCCGTTCTTCGCTGACCTCGGAGGCATATTTGATCTCCTGACTATCCGTAAGGTACCCGGTAACGCCGGAGGCGGTAAAGATGGCCTTCAAGGTTTCAACGTTCAGTCTCTAGCATTGCAGGTGCCTACTACAGAACTGACTAGTGATGGTTCTCGTCCAACCGATCCTAAAAGCGCCGCAGCTGTAATCGGAGTCTGGACAACGTCATCTCGCCGTAGCACAACAGTACTCGGTGGTGGTAAAGCTACTGCTAGTGGCGACTTAGTTCAAGTATCTCGGCTTGGTGCACCGCTAGTTAACGAAGTAGTTGTGCCAATTAGCGCTAAGGATCTTTGGAACAGCTCTAAGCCAGTTGATGACGCCCAGTTTGCCAACGGTGTAGCTAACCCAGAGCTTGGAAAATTACTCAACTCTTTGTACAAAATTAAAGTACCACCTCAAGGTAACTTTGGATCTGCAGAACAACGAGATGACTTAATAGCTATTTTCCTAACTGGCATACCTGAACTCACAAAGCCAGCTAACGGCAAGCCATCAGAACAGTTGCGCTTGAACGTGGCGGTTCCCGTTACCCAGAACCCTAACCGACTTGGAGTTCTAGCCAAAGATAACCAAGGCTACCCTAACGGTCGACGATTGACTGACGATGTAGTTGATATATCCGAGCAGGCAGTTGCAGGAGCAGTATATGCAATGTTCCACCCTGACTTTGTTGCCGACCCACTAGCTACCCAGGTTGGGGACGGCGTAGACAGCAATGACAAAAATTTCCGAACAGGCTTCCCATACCTAGCCTTACCTAATGATGGCTTCAGTACCACATTAACACCCGATGGCAACAACAACTCAGGCGATAATGATGGAGATAGTTCATCTAATACTAGTACTGGTCTAATAGTTGGCGCGGCAGTAATAGCCTTTGTCGTAGGTTTAGCACTAGCATCGATCATAAAGAGACGGTAAGTCACCGTCCCAACCGCTATAGCTTAGAGCACTACATATACCAAGTGGACTAACAATATAGCGCAGAAAATCTTAACTAGCAGGCACTGAGATATCAGGTCTGCTAGTTGAATAATAAATATAAACTTAGGATAATTTCAACAATGTCGCATTCCTTGCCCAAACTGTTACTTCCTCAGAGATATTCTAAAAAAACACTCTACTTGATTGCGGTTCTTGTGAGCCTGTTACTTACAGCCACCACCCTTTATATAATTAATAGAGATAAGTCGAGAACAAATACTGTTTCTGAGCAACTTAGCACTATTGATAAGTCGATAGCCACAACCGAATCTAAGCTTTCTGCTGACCCCAACAACATCAACTTACTTGTAACGCTGTGTCAGAACTACTTGCAAAAAGTGCGAGAAACAGCCGACACAGAATATTACTCTAAATGTGATGTTCTACTGGCTAGAGCAAGTGCTATTGATCCAAGTAGCGATCAAATTATTGCCGCTGAGTCAGCTTTGGCATATGGCAGGCATAATTTTATAGGCGGACTAGAGCTTGCCAAAAAAGCTGTCGCCCTTAACTCCAATAAAGTGTCTTACTATGGTTTGTTGGGTGATGGGCAATTAGAGCTTGGACAGTACACCGAAGCAATTTCTTCATTCCAAACCATGGTTGACGGTCGTCCAGACTTGAGTTCCTATAACAGAGTGGCTTATCTCAGAGAACTTTATGGCGATATTGAAGGCGCGAAGTCTGCGCTTAGGAGCGCAATTAGCGCTGGTTCTTCTTACCCAGAAAACGTTGCCTTCAGCCAAGTTGAACTTGGCAAGCTGTACGCTAGGACTGATCTTAATGAGGCCGAGCAGATGTTTAATCAAGCACTCTACACCTATAAAGACTTCCCGCCTGCGCTAGAGGGTTTAGGCAAGGTTGCGTTTGCCCGCAATGATTATAATAAAGCTCTCAAGCATTTTCAGCAGGCCTTCGACGACTTACCTATTGCTCAGTATTCGAGCGCTCTGGGCGACACCTACAGTGCCATGGGTGACGTAGCAAAGGCTGGGCAGCAGTATTATTTAGCGCAGCTAGCGTTTGATCAATCCACAGCCAGCGGAGTCAATAACGACTATGAGTTGTCTGCTTATCTGTCTACTCGAGGTAAAGATACCGCTAAGGCGCTAGATTTAGCTAAAAAGTCTTTGAGCGTCCGTCCGAATATTTTCTCATATGATGCAGTGGCTTGGGCGCTGTATAATTCGGGCAATTATCCAGATGCCCAAGCCCAGATCAACGAGGCGCTTAAAACTGGCCTCAGGGTGCCGATAGTTTATTTCCACGCCGGAATGATTGCCGATAAAATGGGCCAAACCCAACAGGCAATAGAGTACATAGAGACCGCCTTCGAACTCGATAATTATTTACTCGAGAGCCACTTCTCATTATTGGATCGTAATACTGCAACCGTAACACTGGAAAGGATTAAATAGAGATATGAAAAGATTAATTTTAACGATAGTCAGTTTTCTATTTATTGCTATACCGCTAGTAGTCACTAACCACGCGTCAGCTCATGAGCTTTTGCCACAGAACGTTATTGAGTATGTCCAGGATAATCCTGACGCTTCGGACGAGGAAATCAAGGAATACATCGAAAATAATGCTCCCGAGTTATCCGGAAGAGTCAAAGACCAGCAAGACATAATTGAAATAGTAAACCAAGAAACTAGTTTTTTTGACAATGCACTGGACTTTATGAAGCTCGGGGTCAATCACATCTTGGGAGGTATCGACCATATATTATTCGTGCTGTCTTTTTTGCTGGTGTTTGTCAGCATAAAAGAAGTATTAAAATACACCGGCACTTTCACGATTGCCCATAGTATAACTTTGATTTTGGCCGGCACGGGAATATTGACACTGAACCCACGATTGGTCGAGCCAGTTATAGCACTTTCTATTGCTGTCGTCGCCTTAGCTACTGTTTTTTTACCTAAAAAATCTCTTTTAGGATCCGCTCGGGCAAAACTCCTAATAATATTTTCATTTGGTCTATTCCATGGGCTTGGTTTTGCAGGCCTGTTACAAGAGATTCAGGTTCCGTCTGATAAATTCGTAGCCTCTTTAGTATCATTTAACATTGGCATTGAGTTAGGCCAGCTGATAATTGTTGTAGCGGCATTGCCATTCATTTATCTGCTACGAGATAAAAGCTGGTACCCCAAATTTATTAAAGTTGCCGCAGTTGTCATCGCTGCCATCGCCATATTCTGGATGTTCGAACGGATATTCCAATAGGATTTAGTGTTTCTTCGGATACACTAATATTATGACAATACCTATCCCTCACTCTATACTTAGACTTATGTTTATCTTCTTAGTTAGCGTGGCTGTAATACTTTTGGGAATAGTGTTTCTTGCATTTACTCCACGTGACAGGGCTTTGTTTTCGGGCCAAGAACAATCATTTGACTGG
>JALYSF010000010.1 GCA_030854905.1 bacterium | reverse complement strand
CAGTAACTGAGCGCTCTAACGCAAATTTTGCATCTTTAGTTATCAACCAGAATATAAAAGTAATAACTGCGGTAGCGATTGCGATGATAGTTAGATAAAAAGCTGCTCTGTCGGCAAGTACCTGAACGTTTGACTTTGACTTTCCCGCCTCTGCTACCAAACGCATTATCCCAGCAAGTGCCGTATCTTGTCCGAGCTTTGTAACTTTTACGGTCAGCGAGCCGTCTTGATTACCTGTGCCAGCAATAACTTCATCATTCACAGATTTGCTTACAGGCTTACTCTCACCAGTGATAGCAGCCTCATCCACTGACGAACTACCATCCACGATTACACCATCAACTGGTATGCTAGCTCCTGGACGTATCAGAACCAAGTCGCCAACCTTAAGCTCACTCACAAGTACTCTTTGCGGCTTACCCTTGACTAGCTTTTCTGCTTTATCGGGAAGCAATTTTGAAATTGCGTCTAAAGCATTTTCAGCTTTTGCGACCGATGCCATTTCCAGCCAATGACCAAGCAACATAATTGTTACTAAAGTAGCTAGTTCCCAAAAGAAACCCTCACCATCAATGAAAAACTGAGTTGCCACGCTATATGCGTATGCTGTTATTATTGCCAGGCTGATGAGTGTCATCATACCTGGCAATTTAGCCTTTAGTTCGCTAATTGCACCTTTTATGAACACTAAGCCGCCATAGATAAATATGACGGTGCTCAGAACAAACGGTACGTAGTCAGAACCAGTAAATGCTGGCGGAGCGAAGTTAAGCCAGTGCTGTAACATCTCGGAATAAAGCAGCACAGGTATTGTCAGGAACAGCGACAGCCAGAACTTATCCTTGAACATAGCTTCCGAATGACCTGCGTGCTTATCGTGCTCCTTATGCTCGGAATGTTGGTGTTCGCGGTGCGGATAATTCATCTTAGTGATTCATGCTATGCATAGTGCTGTCGCTACTCGTGTAGCCCCAATCCATTTGCCACTGTTTCATTTCAGAAATCTCTTTGGTTTGAGCTGCAATAATAGCCTGCCCAAGAGTTTTTATCTCATCGTGTTTGGCTCGTGAGGGTATTAACTCGGCCATCTCAACTGCACCCTCATGATGTTCAGTCATCATCTCGATAAATGCTTTATCAAACTCATCACCTGATAATTTTTCAAGCTCTTCGTTCATTTCCGACATCGTCATCGAGCCATGGCCGGTTGAAGTCTTTTGATCAATCGATGTTACTTGTTTATTACCGTCATTGTTAGTCAATGCCGATACGCCAAGCGTGCCGCCCACTCCGATAATCAATCCAACCACTAAAGTTAAAATTATATTTTTGTTCATCATATTTCTCCTTTATTTACTTCTTACATTCGATAACTCATATATTCCAAGCAGCTCCTCTACTGCTTGTGCCTGAGCTTCTTCTGAACCTGATTTTATACTTTCTTTAATGTGTGTCCGGATATGGTTTTCTAGTATTAGTTTATTCAGAGAACCAATGGACTTTTGAATAGCCAAGCTTTGAGTAAGTATGTCCATGCAATAGTCTTCGTTTTCGATCATTTTCTGGACACCTCGCATTTGACCCTCAAGTATTTTTGCTCGGTGCAGTGCGCGCTTTTTTAAATCTGTAATCATACTCTCATGTTATACCCCCTAGGGGTATACTGTCAACTATGTATTATCTCCAAAGTTACCGGCTGCTTAGGTTAAACAAGTGATATAATTGTATTTAGTGCCAAAAACTACTTTAAGCGTTGGAGACGACGCACCTAATTTCAAAGTTACTGATGTAGAGGGTAAAAAAATTAGCCTCGAAGACTATTCTAGCAAGTACTTGCTGATAGCTTTTTTGCGATATGCTGGCTGCCCGTGGTGTAACTTGGCCGTGCATAGACTTACCATGGAGCAGAATATACTAAGAGATAGTAAATGCGAATTAATAGTTTTTATTCAATCTAGCACTGACAACATCGAAGAAAACATTATAAAACGCCACAAAGTAACTCCAAAATTCCCGATAATTGCCGATCAAGAAATGAAAATTTATAAAAAATACTTCGTAAAACTATCAGTAGCAAAAACATTAAAATACGCCATCAGAAATGTCCCTATTTGGGTACAAGCAGTCTACAAAGAAGGCTATAACCAGTCAAATATTGACGGAAGTATGTTTATAGTGCCAGCTACATTCCTTATCTCAAGAGGCACGCAAAAGATCGTAAGCATAGATTACAATGCAGATTTATACGACCATCAATCACTGACTAAGATTTATGATAGCATTGCACACCACCAAATTTATGGGTTTACTAAATAGTCATACGTGCGGGTGAAGAGACTTCCTCAAGTTCCGCAGGTCCGAAATTACAGTATTCAAGACGAGTTTTTATCAATAGGTTTTCTTGCGACAGTCAACCATTTATGACTGTTAAGACAATTATAAGTTAAAGGAATGGTAAAGCAGTTTAATGTTACGAAAGATTTGATGGATTAGAAGACATACTAGCAAGTATAATAGCCTCTTTAATTTCCTTCTCTAATGAATCGCCTTTTTCAAGCCTTCCGCCCACAGCCTGCCAGCGGCTGCCTTCACGAACTATAAGAAATTTACCTTGCTTGTTTAGTATGACCGCCTTTACTGCTACCTGTGAATCCATTACTCAATGATAACAAGGATTGGCTTAGACCGCATTCCCTGACGCGGCAAACTTATTTATCAGTTTACTTAGTAGCTTTGCCCTCAATTTCAAAAATTATCGCTTTGTTCTTCATATTGATTATCATAACAGTATAAATAGTTCTTGATTGTTTAATTAAAATTAGTGCTTAGAAAATATGCTCGGTATCGAGCGACTGTTTTGCCAATGCACACGCAAAATACTGAAACTTATCTTTATAGTTGGCGAATAGAGTGGTTTATAATCCTTGCAGTGCTAGATCGTCCACAATCACACGTGTTCCATTTACTATTAAAGGATTTGCAACGGCAACAAGTTGTTGATCGAATACCTGGTACTCATTCTGAGACACATAACCTTTCAAAAGAGTATCTTCTTGAGGGTAGGCTAAAAGCAAGTTTGTCAAAGACCAGCTGTCAATCACTGTATATTGCTTTACTCCGCCAATATTTGCCCAGTTAGAAACGTATACGGGCGCTCCACCTGCAATGACATACGTTTTGTTTATTTTATCATCAGTAATTACAGTCCCATTAGCAGGGTGAATGCTTAAGTTGTGTAGTAGCATTACATAAAGCAGGAATAACTAAGCGGCTTTTTGCTCTAATCGAGTAATGCGCGTATCGTGAGATTTTAGCTGACTATCAGTAGCTTCGTTGGTAGATTCTAGCGCTTCAGCTACAGAATTTGACAAATCTTCTATCTTGGACGATAGTTTTTTGTCCAAACTAGCGATATCATCTTTTGTCGCTAAATTTACCGTTTGCTGAGATATTGTTGCGGAAATAAATTGTTTTAAGTCCTGGATAGCATCGTCATTCATAACTCAATTTTAGCATAATAATCTGAGGGATTTAGTTAGGTATGTATTTATAACCACCACCTTGAAGATGTATACATTTATAAATTAAAATTATTGATCGCGTTATCTATTCATGAGATAGATTTAATTACAGAAGAAGTCGATTAAAGCCAAACTCGCTTATATCAATCTCAGATTTTCCTGTTGTTGCGAGTTGTGACAATACTTCACCAATTGCTGCTGAGTGTTTAAAACCGTGACCAGAACAAGGTGATGCGACAATTACGTTGCGATGCTCGGGATGATAATCAATCACGAACTTATGGTCAGGCGTAACTGTGTACAGGCAGGAAGCTGCTTTTACGCACTTACTGCTTAGCCCAGGCATTCTGTCTTTGATGTACTTTTCATACATACTTTCAATTTCGTCTTGGGAAACTTCACGCTTTGTTTCGTCGGGTAAGATGTCAGAAGCATATTCTTCTGTCGCAACTTTCAAGCCACCATCAGGACCACCAACCGCCGGGAAGCCATAAACAAAATCATCAGGACCGCCACCAAACTCCCAGATGAAAACAGGTAATTTGTTGTAAGATTCATATTCCGTCTTATCTTTCAGGTCAAACCAATAAAGAACTTGCCTGTAAATCTTGAACGCAGCTTCGTAGCCGCTAACTAACTCATTCACCCAAGGTCCAGCAGTTATTATCAACTTAGCCGCTGTATAGCTTGTTTTGTTAGTCTTTACGACAACTGAGTTACCGTCATCTTCAAAAGATGTTACGGTTTCGCCCGTGTTGATGGTTGCTCCATATTTCTTGGCAAGCTCCAATTGTGCTAGTACGCATTTTTCTGGGCGTAAAAAACCTGCTTCCTGCTCAAAATAACCATCTTCATTGCCCACTAAACTAAACTGCGGAAAGCGAGCTTGTATTTGTTCAGTTGATAGCTCATCGTGCTTAATGCCGTATTGTTTTGCTGATGAGATTGTTTGTTTTAGAAAGTCGTTGATGCCGTGCTGGCCCATATTACTGTGCACACCCATAATCAGCCCACCACATTGGTTTAATAGCTCGTAGCCTACTTCACTCTCAATTTCTCGCCACAGCTGGTGTGACCGAGTGACAAGTGGCACATACTCTGCACCTTCGCCAATAGCTAACCTTGTAATTCGTGTGTCGCCGTGCGTTGATCCATAAATATGCGGCGGCTCGTAACGGTCAATTCCTAGAACCTTAGCACCTGACCTTGCCAGCTGATATGTCCCCGCACTACCCATCGCTCCTAGTCCAATAACTATTACGTCATAATGCATAATACTATTCTATCAAAGGTGTTAGTAAGAGTCCTATTTGGGTTTAGCACCATGAACAAGCCCGACGAGATAGTTGCTTTGGCAAAAACAAACCGCAAAAAGTAAGCTAAATTTTTAGTTTAGCGAAAACGATAGTGTTAGCTGAATACACGCCAGCTTTGTGATCATAAATACCGCCACAGGTTATTAGCCTTAGTTCTGATTCCTCAGTGTCGCCGTAGATTTCCTCAGTAGGAAAATTGTCTCTATTAAATTGCTGCAGCCTATAAACCGTAAAATTGGCCACTGAACCGTCGGTTCTAACCACTTCAACATTGTCGCCAGGTACAAGCTTCCATAAATTCCAAAAAATCGACGGTCCTTTGTATGAATCTACATGCCCAACTATTATCGATGGACCTAACTCGCCCGGTGTCGGGCTAAATTTATACCAGGCCGGCTTACCGCTTAAGACATTTGGGGTTTCTAATGTACCATCAGCTAGCCTACCAACGGTCAGTAGAGGCTGATTTATGTTAATTTTGGGTATATTTAAACTGATTGGTTCTGCTCGTGATAAGGCTTCGGGTTTTGAGTAATCTGTTTTTGGTACTGGGGAATAAAGGGATACTACTTCCGGCGTTACAATTTGGGGCGGCCTAATTACCTGTAGCCCAAAATAACCTGCTCCGGCTACGCCTGTCAGTAGTAGCAGGTAAACGCTAACCAACTCGCGTCTTATAACTAGGGTCAGAACTATCGGTTTTGACTTTTTCTTAGATGTAATTACCTTGAAGCCGATTTCTTTAATCGGCAAAAGTTTTAATGGCAGAACCAGTTCTTTGTTAACCTTGGAGCGTCGGGATTTAGACGGCCTAAAACGCCGAACATTTAATTGTAAGGTTTTTGAACGAGTTAGTTCTACCTTAAATATATTTGAACGGCGCTTAGGCGTGGACTTAATACTGTTGTTTTTGTTTAGAAACAGCATCGTATGTCCGATTTTCTTTTACGATCGAGCTTAATTAAGTAGGCTACGTCGCTTTAGAAGCGCAAAGCTTATAACAGCTAGTGAGGTAACAAAACCAGCAACTGCTGTAACGCTCTTAGTTGTACCACCTACACCAGCATCAACTGCACCTTGAGGCTTCTGAGTCACCTGAGTTGTAGTTGTAGTAAGTACTTGGCCTGTAGAACAATTAGTTGGAGCTGTAAAGGTGTTTGTCCAGCTATCGGCTGTACCATCAGCTATAAAGTAATCGTCGCCAGCCTCTGCCGTAACAGTTACGGTTGAGCCGTTTGCCACTTCATAGGTTCCAGCTGCAACTACACTTCCGTTAACACTGTACATAACGTTAGGAGTTGCAGGAACTGTGTAGCTACCTTTAGCTTCACAAGTTGGGTTCTTAAATGTAACAGCTGCAGGTACTACTTCCGTAATCATATTCTCGCCGTTGCCACAGTTGTTATTAAACACTGCTTGGCCATCTGTACCCCAATTAAGGCCGTCACCAACGCCACCATCTTCTTCTGAAGGGATGATGTCGCCCCATTTGGTCTTATCATTTTTCAAAGCCTGAGCGACTTCTTCAGATGTAGCAACCGGACCAGTGTGCTGGGTGTGGTCATTATTGCCTTCACCGTCAACGGCTGATGCATCTACTGTTATTTTTACATATGGGTTTTTTACACTGTTTGTTCGGTGACAAATTGTCACTTTATCTGTATCTTCGATTACAATAGCGCCTACTCTACCTGATGTGAAATTCACAGCAAGTGTGCTTGTTGCTAGTACAAGAGTAGCTCCCACCATTAGCTTAAGTTTATTCATTATAACTCCTTATATTTAGTAATTATAACTGTACCAGTTACTTGATAACTATACAAGTTTCGTATATGCTTATGCTTATACTGTGTTTTTGTTAGATCACATCCCTATCGCGCTTTTACGGACTTCTATGCTGCCGGCTGACTGCAACCCTTTCTGAAATCTTGCGTATTTATCAGGATTTTCAGCTTTATTTAACATTTTCGTAATAATATCTCTATAAAATGCCCTGTCTTGGCTTAACAAATGCGCCGGCATCCAGTGGACTGTATCTTTATTCATTTCGTATACGATATTTTCTTCAAGTTGCACAGCCTCTACTGATCTACCCAGCTGCTGTGCTCTGTATAGCGCACTCCTGCCCATCCGAAGAGCCGTGAAAGACCAGCGACTAGCGAAATCCAATATTTTATCCCAGTCTGCATCTTTATTGACGTATTCGGTAATGTCTTTTATTTTTCGCTCAATGTCCCAAGGCCCATATACAGGTTCTACAACTGAGAATAAGTTACCTTTGAGTATTCTGCTAGATGTACCCCTCGTTAGTTGGTAGAACGCCCACGTATCTTCGGTATGGTTATGGTCACGATGAATAAAGCCGGCATTCACTTTTTTTGGCTTTACAGGATGTCCTTTGGATTCCAGAATACGCAACCATTCACGTTGTAAGGAGATGTTGATATTCCCGCCTCCTCTTCTCGCTGTTATGGAGTGCTCTAAAAGCCAATCTTCAGGGATATCATAGGTATTTCTAAATTCATTATCTAGCAATCCTGTCATTGGTAATGCAATACTACTTAACAGTGCACCTATGTCTTCCTCGGTCGGCTGGTAATAGATAAAGCCGTCGTTAAATGCAACTTGAGGATAAACAACTGTCTCATCATCGACGATTTCAGAAACTATGTTGAAGCTAATATTGGCATCCTCTGGAATTGAATCGGCCCATGTGGGCCCAACTTCCATAACAGCAGTAGCGTCAGATCGCGATATCATATAAGTATTACATCTCCTACCGGTAGCTTAACAAAACTTCAATCAAGAATCCTAAGTAAATAATGTTGATAAATGCGATGTCATAATTCGCCAGATACGAGCTACTTACTTCGAGGCCAAACTTGCAAGAACTATAGCATCTTTAATTTCCTTTTCTAATGAATCGCCTTTTTCAAGCCTTCCGCCCACAGCCTGCCAGCGGCTGCCTTCACGAACTATAAGAAATTTACCTTGCTTGTTTAGTATGACCGCCTTTACTGCTACCTGTGAATCCATTACCTAATAAATAACAAATATCAATTTAGCTAAGATCTTTGTGATACTAAATGTTTGGTTGATAAGCGGGTCTATTTAAGGCTAAACGGAGGGTACTTGTCGGTGGTTAGCAGGAATGCATAAGCAGTAACTCTAATGCTCCACCTACCTACCCCAACCACGTAATCAAAAAGGCTTTTTGGGTAATTACCAGTGAAAAGTATCGCAAACCAAGCAATGATAGTAGCTACTATCGCTCCAAACGCGAGAAATAACAAAGCAATATAATGAGGAAATGCTAACAGCCATTTAACGAGTGGCAACCACTGGTTAAGATCTCGCTCAACTTTGGGGTAATCTATGTCCAGAGTGACGGATTGTTTTTCGACTGTAGAAGGATAACGATCTGTCAGCAAGAATAAATAAGCACCGACTCGGGATGAATATCTATTTAGTTCGAGCGCAAAATCAAACCACCACCGAGGATAACGCTGACGGAAAATGATCATCAAGGCAGTGGCAACAAACAAGCCTGCCATAATACCTCCACCGGCTACGGAAACTTCCTTGCCGGCTTCGTTCACGTACTCCTCGCTACCAGCAACAGTCAGTATACTTAGCAGGACTAATGCAGGGATGCTCCATATAATTCTAAAAAATGAGCTCAAACGATCAAGTTTTTTTGGATATTCTATACCGAAACTTACTGGATATTTCTCTTCTTTTACGGCCATTTTGGTCACTCCTTAGTTATGGGCGCATTATATATGAAAAACTTGCAAAACGGCATTATGAAGATAGTGAATAACCAACCATAACTTTACGCACTCTGTTAGCTATGAAAGTAAACCGCTGTATCTAGATTATGGCCACTTTTCTTGGGGTGGTGTCGTTTGTCAATGTGGGTATCTTTACAGTAAACACTGAACCCTGACCAATTTCTGAGCTTATACCTATAGTGCCCTCGTGCAAATCCACAATTTTTTTGACCCAGTATAATCCCAGGCCTGTCCCAACTGTTGAGAGTGAAAGCGGATTGTCGATGCGTGAAAATTTTTTAAATAGTTTATTCTGGTCTTTTTTAAGTATTCCTACGCCCGCATCTTTGATGGTTATAGCGGTATGCTTCTTATTTTGCTTAAGACCGATTGTAATTGTCTTACTATCATTGGAGTATTTACCGGCGTTATCGAGCAAATTCTCAAAAACCATATGCATCAATCTTTCGTCCATGTAGGCGTTAATCTGTGTGGTGCTTTTATCGAAGACAACGTTCTGTTCGCGGTTATTAAATGTGACGAGTTGCTCCTCTATAACATCGTCAATGAGCTGCCCGACGTCACAGTTTGATTTTGCTAGATAAATTATCCCGGCATCAGCACGAGCTACTTTGAGTAAGTTCTCGATTATTTCCAGCTGCCGTTCGTTACTGGAAATTGCTTTATCAATCATGACAATTTGATCTTCGGATAACTCACCCGCATAACCTTCACGCAACATTTCCGTATATTGTTTTACCACTGTAGCCGGAGTTCGGAGCTGGTGAGATGCCAAATGAATAAATTCATCCTTAGAGTCGCTGAGTGCCTGTAACTCGCGTTGTTGTTTGATTAAGTCTGCATTTAGCTCTTCAGTATTTTCTTGAAGTATTTTACTTTTAGTAATATCTTCTATGGCCAGTAATATAAGCTGCTTACTGTCAATTTGTCTGGCATTAAGAAGCATTGTTCTATGTCCCAATTCAGGAAAGTTATGTACGACTTCAAAATCATTAAATTTCTTATGTTCCGGTAAAATCTTCTCCAGCAGTTCCCGAAGTTGAGGAGCGTCCCATTGGTTATTACCTAACTCATATATCAACATCCCCTCGGTTTTTATTTTGGGTACTTTAAACATTTGATAAAAAGCGTGATTAGCAGTAACAACGATTAAATCCTTATCCAAAATGATGAACGGCTCTCTGATCGTATCCGTAATCTCTTGGTAGTAGGTCAGCAGTTTTTTTAGTGTTTCAATACTTTTACGCTGCTTATCGAGTTCTTTCTTGGCATTAGACTTGTTGCTATCAGCTTTCATGTCAGAATTATCCGCCTTGTAGTCAGTAATTTTTCACTAGATTTATACATATCCTCAATAAAGTCCTCTCGGATTAGCTTCATTATAACACCTTAAGGAAGTTATGGATTTACATAACCAGAAATGAATGAATGAATAAAAGTCACGCTTCGAATTCCAGTTTGCAAATGGTGCGGTATCGATAATGTATTTCTAACCGCTAACTCCGACAATGTATACGGCTATAAACTAAAAGAGTTGGTCAGGCAATTCAATATTTCAGTCGACTTGCTAGTTTAAACTTTTTTTGAGCCACGCTGAAATGCTAAGTAATGCAAAACTTGCCAGCGAGGTTATAATAAATGTCTCCGAAAAGCGCACAAGGCTATCCTGTTTATTATTGAGCAGGTCGCTTGGGTGCATAATTGCTTTGTCGAATGATACACATCCAGCAGCACCGTCAATAAGCGGGCAAGTGTAGGTAATTCCAGTACGTGAACCAGCGAATAGGAAGCCAATCACAATAGCAGTTACAATTCTTACCCAGAGTTTATTAACATGCTTCATATTCACAATTGTATCAAAATAACTAAAGTGATCTCTTGTGCTTGAATGTTTTCTGAACAAAAAACTATCGAGTTCAAATGATGCAACATTGTTGCTGAAGCTGTAACTATATCACGTAGTTAATTCCCAAGTATGGCAGTCACTTCATAATCTGAATTTTCTATCGTATACAAGTTTAGTATGCTTTTGTAGCGCCGTCTTCTAATGCTTTTTCAGCATTGTCTTTTGACATCATTGCACAAACAGTTGTTCCGCATTTCTCGTGCTTTCCTTTGGCCATGAAACCACCTTTGCTAGTTTGGTGAATCTCTGGTGCTGACAAATCAACGCCTTTTTCCTTACATTTAACGCAATATCCTGTAGCCATGTCTATTCTCCTCTTAAATTGATAGTTGTATTTTAACGCCTTTTTAGTATTTTCCCTACCCTGAAGGCAAAAAAGGACACCGAAGTGTCCAAAAATGATCAACTGGTGCGCTTTAAGCTACGAAAGTAAAACATTACTTTTTAGAGAATTACAAAAAGTGACACAATACTAATAAATACCTGCGTTCCTTCATTGTTCGTCGTGCCTACAGCTTCTACCGTTGAGTAGTTTTATATGGCTTACCCTTGTCGTCATAAGTAATCCACTCACCGACAGGTTCACCCATTTTGAAATACCCTGAACGCTTCAACGTACCATCAAGGCGGTACCATTCCCAGTATCCATTCGTATGGCCGTCAACTACCTTACCTTTTGACCAACGAGTCACGTCGTTTGCATGGTATTTAATTGTGAAGCCATCTATAACTTCTTGTTTCTTAGGTTTCTGTGTTGCCATATTCAAATTGTATCAAAAAAGACGGTTTTATCCGTCTCCATTGGTTTCAGCGTGGTGCGCTTTAAGCTACGAAACTAAAACGTTACTTCTTAAAAATATCCCCTGAAACTCCTAATCTGCTTTTACTAGCTGTGCTATTTTATCTAGACGTCGTATTTTTGTTTCCTCTGCCTTAGCTTCACTTACCTGTCGACAAAATTCTTTTCGTTTTGAATAAGCTAGATTGCTGAATTTTTCCGTTAGGTTCTCGTGCTTGAGCCTTGCTCGGAGTTCTTCAGGAATAACAACCTCACGAGGACCATCGTCTAAGGTAAGCACCACAGATATTTTATCGCCAGCCGACAAGTTTGCCGCCTCTCTGTGAGCTTTTGATAGAGAAATCAAAAACATACCTTTCATGACTGCCACCGTGCTTTTATAGCTATATCCTGCAATAGTTACTATTACCGGTGGTTTTTTGGACACACCGAGTTCACTGATATTTTCCGATGGTACTTCTATGCCCGTATTATTTCCAAATCCTCGGATAGTTGTCTCAAATGTTGTTTTCATACTTATAATAATAACAAAGAGACGCCGTATATGCGTCTCTTATGGTTTCAGCGTGGTGCCGGATAGCCGGCATATTTCTAACCGCTAACTACGACAATGTAGACAGTTATAAGCTCAAGGAATTGGTGAAGCAGTTTAATCTGTCACCTGATTTATTTAATACCTCAGCAATTTCCAGCCAGTAAGCACTTTGAAAATGGTTATCAAGGTATAATCAACCTATGTTAGGTATAATATTGGCTCTTATCTGTGCTGTCTTTGTCGCTTTATCGCAAATTACACTCAGGAAAAGCTACAAAGAACTCCAGCCCTCAATTGCGTTTTTCTTTGATGCAATCTTTGGACTTCTAATGTGGGTGCCTTTGGCTCTCGTTATGGGTGTGAATTTTGGCGTAAGCCTAAAAGAGGCTCTGGTCTTTGCTGTCATTTCTGCCATATTATCTGAAGCTATAGTGTTCTTTGCACTGTCTAAGGGCGAGCTTGCCGTTACGGCAACGGTACTAGCAACATATCCTGTATATACTGTGTTTTTCTCAAGAATTATCAATCAGGAAGAACTGACGAATGGTTTACTGATCTTTGTAGGAGTAGCTATTGTCGGTAGTGTTTGGGCTAGCCTACCTGACAAAGTGAGACGGTCAGACCTTAGAATTAGGAAAGAAATTGTCTGGCCGTTTGTTGCAGCAGTTTGTATTGGCTTATCAGATACTATTTCAAAAGGTTATATTAATCGGTCTGGTGATTTTAGCTTTCTATTTATGCTTGGTTTTGTACAAATACCAGTTGCACTAGCATATTTAAGAATTGAGCGTGAGAGTGCCATCAGGGCAATCAAAGGAACTGTTCAGAAATTTAACAACTACAAGTATGCCTTACTTGGTGGACTGTTCAACATTATTGGTACAGGTTTCTTGTGGCTCAGTTTCTCTTATGCACCAGCTTCAATAGCATCACCAATCACCGGAACGAGTGGTGCTTTAACCGTACTACTATCTCACTATGTTTTGCGTGACAGAATATCTCTAAGAAAGTATCTAGCCATTGTAGTTACATTTGTAGGCGTTCTTGGCATTATCGTACTTCGTGCAAGTTAAGAGCATATAAATACTTTACATTGTCCTAGTTTGAGTCCTGTTTGGGTTAACGCAAAAAAGTGCAAAAAACGCCCATTTACTCGGCGTTTTATAGAGGTCATTGTCTAATATAAATTTGGTGCGGGTGAGGAGACTCAAACTCCTGGCCTCTTCCTTGGCAAGGAAGCGCTCTATCAACTGAGCTACACCCGCATTGATCTGATTAGGGAAAAGAGCAGCCGGGCAAAAAATCGCATTTTTTTGCACCGCGCGATGAGAAAAACCGTAGGTTTGTCTCATTTAGTGTGGTGGCTCCACCTGGACTCGAACCAGGGACACAAGGCTCTTCAAGCCTCTGCTCTACCAACTGAGCTATAGAGCCACGTACATACAAATGTTAAGGTTTAACTTGGCCTATTTTACAGTATTTATCTCTGTTGTGCAAGATTCCACGTGTACTTGCGTGCGTATGATCAAACATCGATGAGAAAAGCAGTTTTGTTGACAAAGCTTACGCTTGAATTACAATAAGAATATTATTGTTTAATCTAAAGGATAACATGAGCAAGAAGCAACAAAACCAGAACGTAGAAGAAATGTCACCAAAGGCAGCTCGAAAAGTAATGGGCGATGAACAGGGCGCAGTAGCTACATCAAGTACTTCCAATAAGTTTTCTCAGGACAACATGGCCTCCGGAAAGTTCAAATTTTTTCTTGTAGCATTAGCATTCGCTATCATAGGTGTTGGGTTTGTGGTTGCATCGTTCGCGAGCACTGGAAAGTATTACAACCCAAAAATTGCGACATCAAGACAAGCCATGGCAGCATTCTTATACAGAGACGCAGGATCTCCTGCGGTTGCAGATTCAAAATGTGGCAATAACATCCAAGAGGGTCCGTTTAAAGACGTTCGTCCAAATGATCAATTTTGTAAAGAGATCGAATGGGTTAGCAGTACAGGAATAAGCAGAGGCTTTTCCGATGGAACATTCAGACCTACAACAGCAGTAACGCGAGATATCGCAGTAATTTTATTGAGACGTGCCGATGATAGCCCTACTGCACCTGAATGTACAGCAGATAATGCTCCATTTGATGACGTTACAAAAGACACTCCATTCTGCCAAGATATTCTTTATGCTAAAACCAAGGGTTATGTTAGTGGAAAAGACGGCAAATTTAATCCAAAAGCGGTTGCAACTAGACAAGCTGTAGCAGTAATGTTTTATAACCGAGCAGGACAACCACAAATTAGCGGTCAAGAATCACAGTTTGATGACATTACAAGGGAACACCCGTTCTTTCTTCAAATACAATGGATGGGAGAAGCTGGGATTTCGTTTGGCTTTTCCGGCCCTGCTAGCAGTACAGGAAACCCTGATTCAACAGTTCCAACAACTCTCTTAGAAGAAATAGAATCTATCGGTTCAAATAGTAGCGGGACAGGGAATGAAGTTCCTGTAACAAATATAAAAGTTCCCGAAGAGTCACAAAAACGTATTCCATCAAAACGATAAAGTAACTAGTTTGACAATGCTTACGGTTCCTATAAAATTGAGATATCACATATAAAAGAAAGCATTATGTCAAATAAACAAAAGCAAAACGAAATCGAAGAAATGTCACCAAAGGCAGCTCGAAAAGTAATGGGCGATGAACAGGGTGCAGTCGCTACAAGTACGAAGATAAAAAAGGGAATGAAAACTGATGAAATGGACAAAAAATCAGCTAAATCTGGCGGAATTTTTCAGACTTTTTTTGGATCACCAAAAGCCAGACTAGTCACAACAGCGTTAGTTTTTGCAATAATCGGAGTTGGTTTTGTCGTAGCCTCTTTTGCCAGTACACCCCCTAAGTATTTTAACCCATCACGGGAAACATCTAGACAAGGAATCGCGGCAATCTTGTATCGTGCTTATGGCTCTCCAAAACCAGGTAGTGACACAAACTGTGGGAATGGTAAAAAAGGACCCTTCAAAGATGTACCCGCTAATCATCAATTCTGTAATGATATGGACTGGATGGCCAAACAAAAAATTACTACAACTCCTTCAACAGGTGATTTTGGACCTGATGTTGCTGTCAGCCGGCAAGCCGCTGCAGCATTTTTCTACAGATCAGCCGGTTCACCACAAGTCTCAGGCGAGAAAGTGTGCGATGACAGCAGTAAAGTAAAAGTACTCAAAGGGCCTTTTAAAGATGTGCTCCCAAATAACCAATTCTGTAAAGAAATCGCTTGGCTAAAGACGAATAACCATGTAAACGGCTACTCAGATGGAACTTACCGACCAACAGAGTCATTAAGCAGACAAGCAGCAGCCGTTATAATACACAACATCAAGGGCAAACCGGAACCAAGAAATTCAACACCTGTATTTATTGACGTTAACAAACAGCATCAATTCTACAAACAGATCCAATGGCTAGGAGAACAAGAATTTACTTTAGGGTTTGATAAGAAAGAACCCAATCTAATAATTCAACCCGTCCAAGTTTCGAAGCCTAGCACTACATCGAACAAACCCACAACTACTTCGACTACTTCGACTACTTCTACTACTTCAACGAGCAAACCAACAAACACAGCTGTTGCCACAGCACAATCTGCCATAGCCAAAGACAAACTAGCCGGCAACTGGCATTTGTGTCGTGGCACAGGTGCGGATAGTGTAACCAAGCCAATTGTTGAGAACCTAAAAGGAAGACTACATGAAATGGGTTTTAAGTTCGTCGGTAACGATCCTGGATCAACTTATGGGATTAATACAGCAAGAGCCATAACGCTTTGGCGGACCCTTCGTTGGAAACAAGTTCCAGTATCTGGAGTTAAGCCAGGTTGCTGGCATTCCCCAACAATGCTTGCACAATTTAGATATGACAAAGAACATGGTTGGAAATACTCTGCTGCAGAAGCAGCCGCTTTAAGCTCATTTTTTAACACAGTCGCTGCGGCGGCAAATACCCCGGCTAGTCCTGGTCCTGGATCGCATGTACCTCAGACAGGCGGAGATGACTCAGATGGGAGAATACCTCAGGAAGTATTAGTAGATGCCGGCAGCTGCCTGGAATGTGAAACCTCATCAACTAGTCCAGGAGCGGCAGTGATCCGTGGATATGCGACTACAGGCACATGTAATGTAAGCGACAGCCGAGTGTTCCAATCAAATGTTTTGGATTGTTTGAATGAAGGTTTCAATAATATTAGGGCGCATGTTTTTTGGAGAAGAGTGTTGATTTCCGATCCTAAGTCATATCGTGGTACGCAAGGCTTATGCTTCACTCAAGATATAAGTGGTAATTATGGTGATAATTATGGTTTTTATAATGAAACCTACTTGACTGTAGATGAGTGCTACGCGCTCGTTCGAGAATCGAATGTATATGATATCAAGTGGAAAGATCGATATAACTCCACCACAGGTTCGAAAATTTGGGATAACACAAATCCAAATCCGTAATCTCGTTAAAAAAATCGGGGTAAAATAATTAAAGGAGTGGGAAATGGCAAAAACAAGTAAAGTAAACAACAAAACAACAATAATAATAGCGATAGCATTATCGGTGATAATGTTTATAGCCGGGTTTTATGTTCGAAGTGTGTACGAAAGCGGTCAAAAGAATCAAGCAAACGCGGTAGCATCAGAATTTGTTAACTCTGTACTATCAGGCGACCTTGATCAAGCTTATAGTCTGACATCGTCAAGCTTCCAAGAAGCACAAACTAATGAAGAATTCTCAGGAATAATGGATGGCTTTAAAGACGGTGATAAACTTGAGACTGAACCAGCCATACTTGAAGGAGATGGCAGATATTTGCAAGTACAGTTCGTGGGCAACCTAAATGAAGCTGAGACACTAGTCCCTACGGCTCAATTCTACACAACGCTTGAGCGAGACGGCACTGATTGGCGTGTATTTTCAGTTAACGTAAACTAACGTAATGAATCCAAATGATCCTGACCTTCGGCCAAATATTGCGCCCCCCCTGGTGCAAACACCTGTTGGCGCACAATTGCCACCTGCAAATCGCGTTGCTCAACCTCAACAAGTTCAGATGACTCAGCAGCCCCAGATTGCTGTACCGCAACCACAACAGGCGACACAACAACCACCAAAGAAGTTTAGCCAAATAATATCGATCCTACTGATATTAATTGGTACATCTATAGCAATAGCAATAACTACTTTCGTACTGTTCAATTTTACTTAACCAAATAAGTTGAAAACGTTTATCCTTGGGAAATTATTAGATAATAGGCACAAAACTATTGACCAATAGTAGAACATGTGATAATATATTTTGATTGGAAACGCTTGAGGGCAGTCCCCAAGTGTTTTTTATTTGGATAATTATGATTTTAAGAAATACTATTGAACTACTAAGATCTTTTAGCGACCTAGAGCCAAATCTAGGTGAGCGCTTGGGCAAACTTGAAGAAAAGAAACAAGTTGCCCAAGCTATGCATTTAGCACATGCTTTAGGCGCAGTTGCTAATTGTGACCTACGTTATGATCGCCCTGAAGCCTCTGATACAGTTCAAGGTTTTAAAGAAGTATTACACGCAAATGATATCGCATTAGTTTCTTGGCCTGCTGGATGGCAAGCGCTTCAAAGCTACTTTGGCGAGTAGTACTAGAAATACATCGGTAATCTGTTAGAATATAGGGGTTATTTTGGCGCGTTGGCCGAGTGGTTTAGGCAATGGTTTGCAAAACCATTTACAGCGGTTCGATCCCGCTACGCGCCTCCAGTGTTTATGGTAAACTTAACATTACGTGGTAACATTTATGTATGCCATCAAAGCGGACTTGGACAGATGAAGATCTGAAAAGTGCTGTAAAAAACAGCAAGAGTTATCGCTCGGTCATTAAAAAACTAGGTTTAGTTCCCGCTGGTGGAAATTATGTTCAAGTTCAATATGCAATAAAAAACCAAGAACTAGATGTTTCACATTTTACAGGTATGGGTTGGAAAAAAGGAAGAATTTTTGGTCCACAGCCAAGAATTCCAACAAAAGAAATTCTTAAAAATGGCTCAACCTTCCAAAGTCACAAGCTAAAGAATAGATTGATTCAAGAAGGATTGAAGTCAGCAAAATGTGAGTTATGTCGATGGTGTACTAAGAGCAAAGACGGTCGTATCCCAATTGAATTGGATCATATTAACGGTAATCGTAACGATAACCGGATTGAAAATCTTAGGATTTTGTGTCCAAATTGTCATAGTTTGCAACCAACGCATAGGGGAAGAAACAAAGCTAAAAACAAGCACGTGGGCAGGTGATGGAACCGGTATACATGCAAAACTTAAAATTTTGTGCCCAAAAGGCATGCGGGTTCGAACCCCGCCCTGCCCACCACGTCGAATAATTTGAGTAACATAAGCAGTTTTTATACTTGCGCTTAAATGGTAAAATATACATACAAATAAACGAGGAAACGTAAATGATTATATTATTAGGAATTGTTGGTGCGGTTGTAGTTTTGGGCTTGTTCATAGCCGGAATGTACAACTCACTGGTTAAATCAAAAGTTCGAACAGACGAAGCTTGGAGCGACATTACCGTTCAGCTTAAACGACGTGGAGATTTAATTCCGAATATTGTTAAGGCCGTAAAAGGTTATGCAAAGCATGAAGACAAGGTTTTTGCAGAGGTAACAAAAGCGAGGTCAGCTGTTACAGACGCAAAAGGTCCAGCTGAAACAGCCAAAGCTGACAACATGTTTGAGCAAACTCTAAAGAGCTTGTTTGCAGTGGCAGAGGCTTACCCAGACCTAAAGGCCAACGAGAACTTCAAACATTTGCAAGAAGAGCTAGTAGACACCGAAGACAAAATTCAAGCTGCTAGACGATTCTACAACGGTTCTGTTCGTGACCTCAACACGAAAATTCGGGTTTTCCCAACAAACATCTTTGCTGGAATGCTTGGCTTTAAAACTCGTGAATTCTTTGAAGTAGAAAATGAAGAAGAGCTTAAAAAAGCACCAGAAATAGATTTTGACGAAGACGACTCAAAAGAAACTAAATAGTTCGATAACAACTTATGTATAGCGAGATTGCAAGCAACAAGCGCAAAACTGTCTTTATTTTCTTTGCCTTTCTTATTGTGGCAACTGCTTTGGGTTTTGCTTTCAGCGCCTACATGGGTGACATCTACCTAACACCTTATGTTTTACTGGGCGCGACGATCTATGGGATTATTAGCTACCTATTTAGCTCAAAAATGGCATTAGCGTTGAATGGAGCCCATGAAATAAAAAAGAAAGATCATCCACGGTTGTATCGGATTGTAGAAAACCTGGCAATCACCGAAGGTCAGCCCATGCCCAAAGTTTGTGTAATTGATGATCCAGCCATGAACGCTTTTGCCACAGGACATAAGCCAAAGGATGCGACAGTTTGCGCAACCACAGGTTTGATTAATGCTTTGAACGACAAGGAGCTAGAGGGCGTTATGGCCCACGAAATGGCACATGTGCGGAACTATGACGTGCGTATCAATATGATGGCTTTTGCATTGGTGGCCATGATCTCAATTATGGCTGACATTTTGATTCGATCTACTTGGTTTAGAGGTAGAGACAGTAATAATAACATGCAGTTTGTGGCGATTTTTGCAGCCATTCTTGCGCCAATTGTCGCCACTTTGATTCAACTGGCGATCTCTCGGAAGCGAGAATACTTGGCCGATGCCAGCGGAGCACTTACGACCCGCTATCCAGAGGGACTGGCCAGTGCCCTAGAGAAAATTTCTAAACATGGATCCAAGATTAAACGCCAAAATACATCTACTGCTCATCTGTTTTTTGCAAACCCACTGAAAAAAGATAATGTTTCAAGTCTTCTGGCGACTCATCCACCAATAGCCGAGCGGATAAAAAGGCTTAACACTATGGGAAGACACCAATGAGCAAAATTGCCAAAAAAGCCGAACAGGCCGTAAAAAAAGATTCAAAAAATAAGAAGGTAAAAAAGGTCACCGCAAAACATCAAAGTTCTTGGGCGATATTAAAAAAATCAATAAAGATTATTAAATCCAACTTCAAACTCATTGGCGGAATCTCGGCAGTCTACGCAGTATTGCTATACATTTTTGTTTTCAGCGGAGCAGGGCTTGATATTGCAAACGCCAAACAGTATATTAGCGAAGCTCTTGGGAATGATGTCGATAATGTTTCGTCAAGTTTTACGATTTTTGGGTACTTGCTGGATAACACCGCAATCTCCAAGAACCCGGCTCTACCCATTTACCAAACCGTGCTCGGAATAATATTTTCCCTAGCTTATATTTGGTCTCTGCGGGAAGTTTACGAAGGAAATACAAAAGCAAGGATCAGAGATGCCTTGTATAACTCAACCGATCAACTTGTTCCGTTTATTATGATTATGTTCATTGTCGGTCTGCAGTTTATTCCTGCGGCAATCGCTTCGTCTATATACAACTCAACAATTTTACAGGGTTTGGTGACATCTGGCATTGAGCTTACAGTCATTATTTCGATAATTTTAGTTTTACTATTCCTGTCACTTTATCTGCTAGTTCCGTCTGTAGCCGCGATTTACATCGTGACTTTAAGTGGCGCAACTCCTTTGCAATCGTATCGGACTGCAAAAAAACTTGTAAAAGGCTATCGGTTTGAGATTATCCGCAAAATGTTACTCCTGGGTTTCTTTGTGATTTTTGTAACAGCAATTTTGGTTGTTCCTCTAATTGCATTCATTCCAGTACTGGCAGAAATTACATTCCTCTTTGCCAGCGTCACAGGCCTTGTCTTGGCACATACGTATTTTTACCAAGTTTATAGAGATCTGATATGAAAAAGTTAAGTTTAAAAGATGCCAAGACCAGAGCAAGTAAGCTGATCGAAACTATCGAAGAATATCGTTATCGTTACCATGTTTTGGATGATCCAAAAGTAAATGATGAAGTTTATGATAGTTTGACGCGTGAGCTTCGCGCGATTGAGGAGCAGTATCCAGAGCTTCACAATCCGTTAAGCTCAACCGAGCGTGTTGGCGGGAAAGCGCTTGATAAATTTGTTTCTGTTCCACATACGACTCGAATGATTAGTTTGAATGATGTATTTTCACACGATGATGTTTTGGCTTGGCTTAAGCGCATCGATAAATTGCTTCCAGAAGAGTTCGAGCATGAGTTCTTCTGTGATATCAAAATGGATGGCCTTGCGGCCGCTTTAGTTTATGAAGATGGAAAGTTGGTTCGCGGTTTGACCAGAGGTGATGGGCAAGTGGGCGAAGACGTGACGTCGAACCTGAAGACTATAAATCAAATTCCGCTTCGGCTTCGCAAAGACGAATCTTTAGACGTTTCTTTGTATGATGGACGGCTGGAAGTCAGAGGTGAAGTAATTATTTATAACAAAGACTTTGAGGCTTTGAACAAGACGCGTGAAAAATCTGGCGAATCACTTTATGCCAATCCCAGGAATACCGCAGCCGGAAGTATTCGTCAGCTTGATCCAAAATTAGCCGCCGCACGGCCTCTAAGATTTCATGCTTATCAACTCATACATCCGTCAATAAAAACCTATGAAGAGCAGTACGTGGTTGCAAAGAAGCTTGGTTTTAAAGTTTTCGAACATGCAAAAGCAGTAAGAACCGACGAAGCAGTGATGGAATTTGTGAAGCACTGGGAAAAGAAGCGTGAAGATCTGCCATACAACACCGATGGTGTGGTTGTGCGCATGAATGACGTAAAAGCGTACACTAACCTAGGAATAGTGGGCAAGAATCCACGGGGTGCTGTGGCTTACAAATACCCTGCCGAGCAAGCCACAAGCAAAATAAAGGATATATTCATTTCCATTGGACGAACCGGTGCAGCGACTCCTGTGGCCATGCTGGAGCCGGTTTTGATAGCGGGTTCAACTGTTCAGATGGCAACACTGCACAACAAGAGTGAGTTGGCCAAAAAAGACATAAGGGTTGGTGATACGGTTGTTGTCCAAAAAGCCGGCGATATTATTCCAGAAGTTGTTGAACCTATAATTAATTTACGCCCAAAGTCAGCTAAAGAGTTTGAATTTCCAAAAGTTTGTCCAGATTGTGGAACTGTTCTTGTTCAAAGCAAGCTTAAGTCGGTTGCGAAGAAAGACGAAGGAAAATTAGAGGCGGTGATTCGTTGCCCGAATATAAGTTGTCCGGCGCGTGTGCAAAATCAGATTCAGCACTTTGCTAGTAAAACTGCATTAGACATTGAAGGACTTGGTGAGAAAAACGTCGTCGCGCTGTTGGAGGGCGGATTGATCAAAGATTCTGCAGACCTTTATACGTTAAAACAGACTGAGGTAGAAAAACTGGAGCGATTTGCCGAACTTTCATCAAAGAACTTAGTCAAAGCAATTGCCGATAAGAAAATCCCAGAATTAGCCAGATTTTTGTACGGTTTAGGAATTCGACACGTTGGCGTGCAAACAGCCATAGATTTGGCAACACATTTTGGCAGTATGGATAAGCTTTCGAAGCAAGATATTGATGATCTTGCAGAAGTTGATGGTGTGGGCGACGTTGTTGCAGAATCAGTTGTTGCTTGGTTTGCAGACCCAGTAAACATTGAGTTACTCAAAAAATTTGAATCAAATGAAGTTATACCAAAAACCGCAACCAAGATACAAGGAAAACTGGCCGGAAAGAGTTTTGTCATAACCGGTTCGCTTGAGAGCATGCAACGAGAAGAAGCCGCAACCAAGATACGCGCCCACGGAGGTACTTTTCAATCGAGCGTCGGAAAGGATACCAGCTACTTGGTAGTAGCGGACGACAAACCATCGTCCAAGCAAGCCAAAGCCCAAAAACTCGGCATCCCCGTAATAAACGAAGCAGACCTACTCAAACTGTTGACATGACAACACAAAAGTAGTACAATAGCCGACTATGAGTGAAAGAATTGGCGACCCAGTAGTGAATTTTTATAACGACAACAGAAGTACAGCTCAAGTCGTCTTCGATAGACTTGAGGGTGGTGCCGCTGTCGCATCTGGAATAGCAAGCGCTGGGCTTTTTTTGTATAGGGGTGAGGTACTTGAAAATGCAGCCAAAATTGGCACTGTAGCCATAACCGTTGAGCGATCAGACGAACTCGGACGACATTACATGGAAGCTGGAATGGGCTCAGTTGCGCTAGCAGGGTTAGCCGTTGGCTTATTTGCTCACAGAATCTCCCGCCCACGTCGACTTTTCAACAGCAATCTTCGACGAATCTAAGCGTTTCTTAAAGCGCTAGCAGTTTGATATACTGCTTTTAAGTTATGAAAATAAAATGGACAACAATGTCGTGTTTTAACCCCTTAGTAATGCTTTCGACATTTACGATTGAGCTTATACTTTTTGTATTTTTACTGGTAAAAACCTCAAAAA